>NZ_JCBANH010000132.1:0-15037 GCF_059760925.1 Achromobacter sp. 1011791174 | reverse complement strand
CGGGGCCGCGCGCGCCGCTCACCGCGCGCACCAGCACCTCGATGGCGGGGTCTTCCTTGCGCACCTGGATGCGGTCGCCGGGCGCGACTTCGCGCGCCGGTTTGGCCGGCTGGCCGTTGACCAGGATGCGGCCCTTGCCGATCTCCTGCGACGCCAGGCTGCGCGTCTTGTAGAAGCGCGCCGCCCACAGCCATTTGTCGAGCCGGATCTTTTCCATGTGAATTCGGGGTGCAGCGGGGAAAGGCAAGATGATAAACCGTCGCCTGTCTACCCTCGGCCAGGCGGGCAGGGCCTTGGATTGTGCATGCAAGCTTCACTTGACTATTGCCGGGCGCTTGTCGATGATGTGGCCGCCTGGGCGACGATTCCTCAATAATTCCGCGTCCGGGACCCGCCGCGGCAATCGGTGGCGGGAGGCGAGACAGGCCATCTTCCCTGGGAGGGGAAATCCATGCCATCGCGCGCGCCGCCATCCGGCGCGGCAGGCTGCCGCCCGTCCCATGGCGATGCGCAGGCGCGTGACTTCCGGCAGTTTCCCCTTTTGGCTGTTTCCTGCTCGATAGGACGAAAAATGAAAAGAACCGTTCTTGCCGTCGGCCTCGCAGGCCTGGGCGGCTGCGCCGCCGTGCCGCCCATGTATCCGGTGTTCGATGCGGCCAGCGATACCAAGACCTCATCTCCGTTCGTCATGCGCGAAACCTTGCCGGAAGAGCCCGCGAAAGATGGCGTAGCCAAGAAGCCCGAGCGGGTGGTCGCCATCTCGGATCTGCCCAGGACGGTGTCCAAACTCTATGAGCAGCGCGCGGCCTACCAGAATCAGGCCGACCGGGCGCAGAAGGCGCTCTATCAGACTGGCGACGGCGTCATGGTCGGCGCTGTCGTCGGCGCGGTCGGGGGCATCGTGAGCAATGTGGCGACGGCGGCGTCCGGCGCGGGCATCGCCACCGTGTCCGGGTTGATGGGCTCGCGCTACGACCTGGCGGCGCAGCGCAATATCTACAACGATGGCGCGCGCAAGGTATCCTGCATCATCACCACGGCGACGGGGTTCGCCGGACAGGCCGAACTGCTGGGAGTGGCGGCCGACGGAACCGATCCGCGGAGCAGGGACGTCGCCAATGCCGCGCAGCAAGGCGCCGACGACGTCCTGTTCCTGGTCCGCAGCCAGCTCGGACAGTTGTCGCCGCCGCCGATCAATCCGGCGGCGGTGATCGCGCTGTACAAGGGCCTGCTGGCCGTCCCCGATGCGAAAGGAATCATGGAAACCCAGGCGCTCAGCGCCGAGGAAAAACAGAGCAGGCTCGATGTGCTGGTGAACAACGCCAAGGTCGACATCAAGGCCTGCGTGGCATCCGGCGAGCAGGTGTCGCCGAAGAAATAGTCGCCTCGCGGCGCCGCGCGAGGGCACCGCTGCACGCTGCGTCAGGGCGGCGAAAAGCCGCCTTCGTCGCGCTCATCCCTGTCCGGAGTGTCGCCGGCGGTCGCGGCGGCGATCATCGCGGCGAAGGCGGCCGGGGGCAGGGGGCGGCTGAACAGATAGCCCTGCATCGCGTCGCAGCCCTCGTCCTGCAGCATCTGGCGCTGCGCCTCGGTCTCCACGCCTTCGGCCAGCGTGCGCATGCCCAGCGAATGAGCCAGCCGGACGATGCCCCGGATCACGGCGGTGGCCGTGGGCACCGCGCCCAGCGCCCAGACGAAGGACTTGTCGATCTTGAGCGTGCTGATCGGCGCCTGCATCAGATAGGCCATGCTGGCCTGGCCCGACCCGAAGTCGTCCAGCGATGCGCTGATCCCGGCCTGGCGCAGTTCGCGCAGCGCGGCCGTGGCCTGGTCCACGTCGCCCATCAGCGTGTGCTCGGTGATCTCGACCTCCAGCCGCTCGGGCGGCACGCCGTGCGACTGGCACAGGCCCACCAGCGTGGCCGCCAGGTTCGGCGCCAGCAGCTGCCGGGCCGACAGGTTCAGGCAGACCTTGGGGATGGGCAGCCCGATGGTCAGCCATTCGCTCAGGTGCCAGCAGGTGGTGTCGACCACCCACTCGGTCAGCGCCAGTTCCTGGGGCGAGTCCAGCAGCACGTCCAGGAACGAGGCCGGTCCGAGCAGGCCGCGCGATGGATGGCGCCAGCGCAGCAGCGCCTCGGCGCCGCAGATGGCGCCGTTGCGCATGTCGACCTGGGGCTGGAAATGCAGCTCGAACTGGTTGCCGTCCAGCGCGGCCTGGATGTCGCCGCGCAGCGCGTTGCGCTCCTGCAAGCCGGGACTCAGTTCGTGGCGGTAGACGCGCACCTGGGAGCGGCCGGCGGCCTTGGCCGCGTACATGGCCGCGTCGGCGTAGGCCAGCAGCACGTCGGCGGAATCGGCCGGCGAATTCATGGTGGCGATGCCGATGCTCGCGCCCAGCGATACCGGGCGGCCGTGGATCTGGTGCGGCATGGACAGCAGGTTCAGCAGGGAGTTGGCCAGCGCCTCGGCGGCGCGTTCGGTGGTGTCGCGCAATACCAGCGCGAACTCGTCGCCGCCGGCGCGCGCGCAGAAGATGGACGGGGTCTGGAAGCGGCGCAGCCGCTCGGCCACGTCGCGCAGCAGCGCGTCGCCCTCGGCGTGGCCGAAGGTGTCGTTGACTTCCTTGAAGCGGTCCAGGTCCAGGAACAGCACTGCCAGCAGCGTGCGCTGGCGGCCCAGGCCGGCGGCGGCCTCCGCGATGGCGCCGGACAGCGTGTCCATGAGCTGGCGGCGGTTGGGCAGGCCGGTCAGGTAATCGTGCGTGGCCTGGTAGCGTAGCTGCGAGATCTTGGCGTGCACGTGCGACACATCGCGCAGCACCAGGACGATGCCGTCACGCGCCGGAAAGGCGCGCGCCTCGAACCAGGACGCCAGCGGCGCGTAGTAGCCGGTATGGGCCGCCGGCTGGCCGGTGGCGGCGACGGCGCGGCAGGCGTCGTGGTAGCCCGAGCCGGCCAGGTCGGGATAGCTGTCCCAGACGTTGTGGCCGGCCAGCTCGCCCAGGTCGCGCCGCAGCAGGCGCGCCGCGGCCGGGTTCAGATAGCGCACGCGCCATTCCGCATCGAGCCAGATGAAGGGATCGCTCAGGCTGTCCAGCATGGCTTGGGACGCGGCCGGGTCGGTCGCGGGCAGGCCGGCCTCGGGCCGGAAGGGGACGGGCGCATTGCTCTTTGGTGTCATCTTTTTTATGCCGGTTTGGTGCAGCGGTGTAGGAATGAAGATGCTCAGGCATGGCGTCGCGTCCCGGGCCACGCCGGCCGGAACTGGATGCGCGGTATGCAATATTCTGCAAGGTTTCTGATGTTTTATCTCATCCAGGCAAACCCGGAGAAGAATGCTGCCGGCGCTTGTCGGACGGGGGCCGGCGCCGGCTTTCGCGCCTTCGGGCAATGGCGCGAAAGCGGGTTGCCGCGTGCTTGCCCGCGCGTTGTGATAAAAGCTTGTCGCCGGGCATGGGCCAGGCCGGGCGTCCTGGCGGGCGTGCGGGCAATGAGGGCGCGCGGCACCGGAAGATGCGGCCGCGCAACACAAGGAAAGGACCTGATGCGATTCCTGAATTCCATGCCGGCGAGGATCCGCGCGCTCGTCGCCTTGGTCGTCGTGCTGGCGGGCGTCTCGCTGGTTGCGCGATTCGACGACGGCCAGGAGCGGCGCTTCGAGTCCTATGATGCGATGCGGGCCGAAGGGCAGGGCAGCTACACCTGGTTTCCGGTGTTCCTGCCCGCGTCGGCGCGACAGATTGTCTTGTATACGCGGGTCGACACGAACTATTTCCATGCCGGGTTTTCATTGGATGCCAAGGCCATGGCGGATTTCGACGTTCATCTGAAAACCGGCGCCTCCGCCGAAGGCCTGCGCCTGTTGCGCGAGCAGCAGCGCGGCATCGGCCGGGCCTGGTGCGCGCGGGCGCAGTCCCAGGGCGGCGGGTCGGACACGCTCTACCTGATCGGCAAGGACGACGCCGTCGATGGCCGGTATTTCATGGTCGGTCTGGCGAGCGCCCCGGCCGGCGCGGACGCCCCTGCGATGAAGCAGGCGGCAGGCCGGTACTGTGAATCCGAACCCGGCGCATAAGGATCCGGTCGCGACGGCGCAAAAAAACGGCGCTCCGAAGAGCGCCGCAAACCGGCAAACCGGGAGCCGGGCCTGTCTCGGCCCGGCCGTATTCAATCCAGACTTCAGTCCAGCTTCAGATTGGCTTCCTTGACCACGCGCTGCCATTTCTCGATCTCGGCGCGGCGGAAGGCGTCCAGTTCGGCGGGCGTGGAGCCGATGGGCTCGGCGCCGATGCCGGCCAGCTGTTCGGCGATGGCCGGGTCCTTCAGCACCTTGGCCAGCGCCTGCGACAGCTGCGTGACGACCTCGGGCGGCGTGCCGGCCGGCGCGAACACGGCGTTCCATTCATAGGTCTCGTAGCCGGGCACGCCGGATTCGGCGATGGTGGGCAGGTCCGGGGCGGCCGGCGAGCGGGTCGAGCCGCCCAGCGCGACGGCGCGCAGCTTGCCGTTCTTCACGTGCTGCCAGGCCGAGCCCATGCTGGCGAACATGACCGGCACCTGGCCGGACATGACGTCGATCATGGCCGGGCCGCCGCCCTTGTAGGCCACGTGCTGCAGCTGGGTCTTGGCGAGCAGGTTGAACAGCTCGCCGGCCAGGTGCTGGGCCGAGCCGGGACCGGCCGAGGCGAAGTAGACATGGCTCTTTTGATCCGGCTGGCCGAGCTTGATCAGGTCGGCCACGGTCTTGACTTCATACGAGGGCGTCACGACCAGCACGTTGGGCACGCGCAGCAGCAGCGACACCGGCGCGAAGGCGCTCAGCGTGTCGAACTGCATGCGCGAGTGCAGCGCGGGGTTCTGCGCGTGGTTCGAGGCGTCCAGCATCAGCGTGTAGCCGTCGGGCTGGGCCTTGGCGACGACCGCCCCGCCGATCATGCCGCCCGCGCCGCCACGGTTCTCGATCACCACGGGCTGGCCCAGCTCGGCGGCCAGCTTGGGGCCGATCAGGCGGGCAACGACGTCGACCGTGCCGCCGGGCGGATAGGTGACCACCAGCGTGATCGCGCGCTCGGGGTAGGCGGCCGAGGCCGCGCCGGCGCCGCCGGCCAGCAGTCCGGCGGCCAGCAGCAGGGCGCCGCGGCGGGCGACGCGTTTGAACAGAGGGGTCATGGTGCTTCTCCAGTGAATTGAAACAACCGCAGCGGGGTATCGGCAAGCACTGCTTGCCGCGCCGCGGCATCGTCGATCCAGGCGTCCAGCCACTGCGTCGCCGCGGTGTAGGACGCCAGGTGGCGATGCTCGGTATGGGGCCAGTCGCTGCCCCACATGAGTCGGTCGGGCGTGTAGGCGTCCAGCAGCAGCCGGGCGGCTTCACGGCCGGCCCGCGCACAGTCCGGCGCCGGCCAGTTGCGATAGGGCGCCGCCAGCTTGACCCAGACCTGGCCGCTGTCGGCCTGGCGCAGCAGGTAGGCGAAGCCGGGGTCGGCGATGCCCAGGGCCGGGTCCGGGCGGCCGAAGTGGTCGATGACCACGCGGCAGCCGGCGGCCAGCAGGGCCGGCATGATAGCGGGCAGGCGGCTCGCCTGCAGATGCACTTCCACATGCCAGCCCAGCGTGTTGACGTGCGCCAGCAATTCCTGCCAGGCGGGCTGGTCCAGCGCGGGCAGGGGCAGGCCGATCAGGTTGAGCCGGATGCCGGCCACGCCGGCCTCGGCCAGCGCCAGCAGATCCGCCGCCGCGATGTCGGGCGACACCACGGCGACCCCGCGCAGCCGGCCGGCGGCGGCGCGCAGCGCCGCGACCAGATGGCTGTTGTCGGTGCCCAGGAAGCTGGGCTGCACCAGCACGCCGCGCGCCACGCCGTGCGCGTCCAGCAAGGCCAGGTATTGCGTCAGCGTCGCGTCGTAGTCCGGCGTGTGCCGACGCGTGTCGGCCAGCGCCAGTCCTTGGCGAAAGACGTGCGCGTGAGTGTCGATGGCGGGGCCTTGCAAGCGGATCTCCAGCGGGGTAGCGCTGGCCTGGGGCGGGCGCCTGTTTTCCGTATGGCGGAATTCTAGGAAGGAAGGGTATAGTTTTCTATTGTTAGAAAATGTTTTATTCATACCGAATCGATATGGAAACCCGGCATCTGCGTTATTTCCTGGCGGTGATGGACCACGGCAGCGTCAGCCGCGCCGCCGAGTGGCTGGGCATCGCGCAGCCCGCGCTGAGCCAGGCGCTGGGCCGCATGGAAAAGGACCTGGGCGTGCGCCTGTTCGAGCGCTCACGCCTGGGCGCCGCGCCCACGCCGGCGGCGCTGGCCATCGTCGAGGACGCGCGCGTCAGCGTGGCCCGCATCGACGCCGCCGAGCAGCGCGCCCGCGAGATCGCGCGCGGCAGCGCCGGCCAATTGACGGTGGGGTTGGTGACCTCGGCGCTGTTCGACACGCTGCCGCGCGCGCTGCGCGAACTGCGGCGCCAGGCGCCGGGCGTGAAGGTGGTGCTGCGCGAAATGAGCAATGCCGAGCAGGCCCAGGCCTTGCAGGACGGCGGCATCGACATCGGCCTGATGCACACGCCGGTGGCGGTGGGCGGGCACATGCGCGAACGCCAGCTGTTGCGCGAGCGGCTGGTGGCCGCGGTGCCCGACGAGTTCGAATTGGACCCGGACGGACAGACCTCGCTGGCGCGCATCGCGCAGGCCGGCCTGGTGATGTATCCGCAGGCGCAGCTGCCTTCGTTCTATGCGGATATCCTCGACGCCCTGCGCAAGGCGGGCCACGACGCCCATGTGGCGCAGGAGGCCAACCGCACGCTGACCGTGCTGTCCTGCGTGGCCGGCGGCTGCGGCGTGGCGCTGCTGCCCAGCTGGATCCGGTCGATGGATTTCAGCGGCGTGCGCTTTTGCGAAGTGCGCGACGGACAGTCGCTGCCCAGTTTTGACCTGAGCGCGATCTGGCCCGCGCGCTCGGTGCCGACGCTGGCTGATCTGTTCGCCAACCTGGATTTGCGGCCCGCCGGCGCGGCGCAGACTTAAGCCAGGCTTAAGGCGGCGGAGCGCATCGGAACTCGGCTCGCGCGCCCCGTCTAACTTGGAAATCTCGCACAAGGTTTCCAAGCGATGGACCTGAACTGGAACGACCAGCTCGCGCAAAGCGCATGGTGGCTGTTGCGCGCCTTTTTCATCACGGCCGTGGCGCTGGCCGTGTCCGCCACCTTGCTGGCGCGTTTCACCGGCTGGGGCCGCAAGTTCTGGCGGCTGGCCTGGCCCTACCTGACGCCGCGGCGCAGCTGGCGGCCGCTGCTGACCGTCGCGCTGCTGCTGTTCCTGGCCATGTTCGCCGTGCGCATGACGGTGCTGTTTTCCTATTGGTACAACGGCTTCTACAGCGCGCTGCAGGCGCTGGACCAAACGGCTTTCTGGCATTTCCTCGCCATCTTCGGCGTGCTGGCCACCGTGCATGTGCTGCGCACGCTGGTCGACAGCTATGCCGGCCAGGCTTTCGACATCCATTGGCGCGTGTGGCTCAACGAGCGCCTGACGCATGACTGGCTGGACGGCCGCGCCTACTATCGCGGCCATTTCCTGGACCAGCCCGTCGACAACCCCGACCAGCGCATCGAGCAGGACATCGGGCTGTTCGTCGCCGGCACCCGCACGCTGGCCATCGGCGCCCTGAGCGCGGTGGTCTCGCTGGTGGAGTTCACCGCCATCCTGTGGGGCTTGTCGGGGGCTCTGGCTGTGGCGGGCGTGGAAATCCCGCGCGCCATGGTGTTCATGGTCTATCTGTACGTCGTCATCGCCACCGTGTTCGCGTTCCGCATCGGTCGTCCGCTGATCCGGCTGAGTTTCCTGTCCGAGCGCCTGACCGCCAACTTCCGCTATGCGTTGGTGCGGCTGCGCGAGAACGCCGAGAACGTGGCGTTCTACCAGGGCGAGGGCGTGGAGCGCGCCACGCTGCGCGAGCGCTTCCTGGCCTATGTGGCCAATCTGTGGGCGCGCGTCTACCGGGGCCTGAAGTTCGACGGCTTCAACCTGGCCGTGAGCCAGGTGGCGGTGGTGTTTCCCTTCCTGCTGCAGGCGCCGCGCTTTTTTTCCGGCGCGATCAAGCTGGGCGACATGATGCAGACCTCGCAGGCCTTCGGGCAGGTGCAGGACGCGCTGTCCTTCTTCCGCACCTCATACGATACCTTCGCCCAGTACCGCGCCACGCTGGACCGCTTGAGCGGCTTCCTGGATGCCAACGAGGCCGCGCGCGCCTTGCCGGCCGTGACCGCCGAGGACCATGGCGAGCTGGCGCTGGATGGCCTGAGCGTGCAGCGACCTGACGGCAGGCCCATGGTCAGCGACCTGGACCTGCGTCTTCTGCCGGGGCAGGCGCTGCTGATCAAGGGGCCGTCCGGCAGCGGCAAGACCACGCTGCTGCGCGCGCTGGCCGGCTTGTGGCCCTGTGCGCAAGGCCGGCTGCGCCGGCCGCTGGGCGCGCGGGCGCTGTTCCTGTCGCAGCGGCCCTATCTGCCGCTGGGCGAGCTGCGCGGGGCGGTGGCGTATCCGGGTCTTGCCGGCCCGCAGGATGATGCGCGCCTGGCCGACGCGCTGGAGCGCGTGAATCTGGGCCATCTGGCGCCGCGCCTGGGCGAAGCCGCCGACTGGTCGCGCGTGCTGTCCATCGGCGAGCAGCAGCGCCTGGCGTTCGCGCGGGTGCTGTACAACCGGCCCGCCATCGTGTTCCTGGATGAAGCCACGTCCGCGACCGACGAGGGGCTGGAGCATGCGCTGTACCGCCGTCTGCGCGCGGACCTGCCCGAGGCGATGCTGGTCAGCGTGGGGCATCGAGGGACGCTGGATGCGTTCCATAGCCACCGGCTGGAGCTGGATGGGACGGGCAGGTGGTCGGTGGGGCCGATGGAGGAAACGCCGCGGCGCGAGGCGGCCTAGCATGCCGTCCGGCGGATACGCCAGCGGCCGTGGCCGTCAACGTTGCCGGCTCGATGGCGAATCGGGGATGTACCGGAACACCAGTACGGCTTGGCTGAACGATGGCTTGCCGTCGCGTTCGACGGGCTGCATGCGGACCTGGTCCGCGGCCGCGAGCGCAGTGATGTTCAGCGCGCGGTTGGGATCGGGCGACAGGATGACCGCATGCCGCACCACGCCTTTTTCGTCCAGCAGCACGCGCATGTAGACAACGCCGCCGATGCCGTTGCGCCATTCCCACGTGGGATAAATCGGATCGGGATATTTCGCGAAGACCCGCGCGTCGGGCAGATCGTCGGGCCACCGGCCAGGGGGTACGCCGAGCACGGTGCACCAGCCCAGGTCGGCGAGCGGACCGCTGACGCAATGCTCGGCGTAGGACTTCATGGTCAGGGACTTGACGGTGACGTGCCCGTCCATCTTCACGGAACGCAATGGCGCGACCTGCGGATAGGTCAATGGACGATGCGCGTCGTGATACATGTAGATCAGCGCGAGCACGCAGACGATGGCGACCCAGACCTTGATCCGATGCATCGACATCCAGGCGAGCAGCCACCGCCCTAGGAGCCAGCGCGCCGCCGCGCCGCGCCAAGCCGTCGCGGCCCCGGCGCCGATGTCGAGCACGGCGAGGTCCGGGGCTTCACGGCACAACGTCTCCAGGCTGTCGCCGTGCTTGATGGCTTGCCAGAACATGGGCTTGCGCCACCGCCGCGCCGCGCGCAGCGCGGCTTGCATGGCGGGATATTGTTCCGGCGGCAGGCGGGCCAGGAATTCCATCTGATCCTGAATGCGCTGGAACCAGAGAGACAGGTTCCAGTCGTCGGGAAACGGCTGACCTACCTCGTTCCAGCCGAAGTGGCGGGTCGCCGCCTCGAACAGCGCCAGTTGCCGGTCCGGCTGGTCCCGGATGGACTGCGCCAGGCTGGCGGACAGTTGCTCGACGGCATCCAGGCGCGACAGGCGCTCGTCCAGCATCGCCTTTCCCAACAGCGTAGTGTGTTGGTCGGCGGCCGCCTGCATCAGCGTGCGCGTCCAGTGGATCACGCCTTCGGCCTGTTGTTCGGGTGTGGGGCCGGGCGCGGGTGCGGGCGCCGTCCAGGCGGGAGCGGCCTTGCCAGCGCGAGGTGTGTCGATGGGACGTGATTCGTCCTGGGCCGACGCGGGATCCAGGCTGGGCGGTGCCGCGGCTGTTTCCGTTTCCATCGGCGAGGGGCCGGGTTCCGGCGCGTCGTCGTCTTGCTCGCGCTGCCATTCGGCCCAGGCGCGTGCGCGCTCGTAGGCTTCGCGCAGTGCAGCGAAACCTTCCGGGTCGCTGGCCTGGTCCATGCGCTTGAGCAGCACGGCATACGCGCGGCGGATGGCTTTCTGGTCGGTGGTGGGCGAGATGCCCAGCGCCGAGAACAGTGCGTCAGGCATGCGGCTATTCGCTGTAGCCGGGATCGTAGGCGCGATCGAACACGCTGTACCGTTCCAGTGCGTCGACCTCTTGCGTCAGCCGGGCTCGCGCGGGCGGAATGAGGCGTGCGTTCTGCTGCTCGATCACTTGCTCGAACAGCAGGATTTCATTGGCCAGATGTTGCCGCTCGTCGCCCCGCAATACCTGATAGACCCGCTCGGCGCGCGCCAGCAGCGTGCGGTTCGCGGTCTGCTCGCGCGGATGGATCTTGAGCGAGGCCAGTTCTTCCAGCCGGCGTCGGACCTCGGCGTCGCTCATATGCCTGTCGGCGTTCTGGATCACGATGCGCTGGCGCTGGCTTGATCCGGGCATGCCGGCCTCGACTTCCAGCAGGCCGTTGACGTCGTAGGTGAAGCGGACCTGAAACGACGACTCGGCGCGCGGTCGGCGCGACAGCGGCATCTTGAGCGTGCCCAGCAGGATGTTGTCGCGCACCAGGCGGGATTCACCCTGATAGATGTTCAGCTCCACTTCGGGCTGGTCGTCGTCCACGGGCGAGTAGGTTTCCTCGCGGCTGATCGGCACGACGCTGTTGCGTTCGATGATCGGAGAAAAGTGTCCGTCGACGCGCTGGCCCGACGGCAGGGTGCGCGTGACTTCGACACCCAGCGTGTAGGGACACACGTCCGTCATGACCACTTCGTCCAGCGCCTGGTCCTTCATCTTCAGCCCTGCCATGACGGCCGCGCCTGCCGCCACCACTTCATCGGGGTTCATCTCGATGTTGGGAAAGCGGCCGAACATGCGGGTCACGAGCTGGCGCACCAGCGGCATGCGCGTGGCGCCGCCGGCCAGGACCACGGTGGCGATGTCGGCGCTGCGGATGCGCGCGTCGCGCAAGGCGCGTTCGACGGGCGCGCGCAGACGGGCCAGCAGCGGCTCGCTCCAGTCGGCTAGCCGGTCCTGGGTCAGGTCGAGCGCGTACTCCGTGTCCCGCCACGCGACGCGCAGGCGCGATTCGGCCTGCTGCGACAACTTGATCTTGGCGATTTCCGCCTGCGCCAGCAGTTGCTGCATGAAGCGAGGATCGTCGCGGGCCTGGGCCGGCACCTCGGCGCGTTGCAGGAACTGCTTGACGATCTCGGCGACGAAGTCCTCGCCGCCCAGGAAGTTGTCGCCGGCCGTGGCGCGCACTTCCATCACGCCCTCGAACAGCTCCAGCACCGACACGTCGAAGGTGCCGCCGCCCAGGTCGAACACCAGGAATTGGGTTTCATCCTGCTGCTGGTGCAGGCCGTAGGCCAGCGCGGCGGCGGTGGGTTCGTTGATCAGGCGCTCGACCTTCAGGCCGGCCAGTTCGCCCGCGATGCGCGTGGCCTGGCGCTGGGAGTCGGAGAAATACGCGGGTACGCTGATGACGGCTTCGAGCACCGGCGCGCCCAGCAGCGCTTCGGCGTCGGCCTTCAGCGCGCGCAGCACCAGCGAGGACAGTTCCTCGGCCCGGAAATCGCGGTCGCCAAGCCGGAACGGCTTGTCGCTGCCCATATGGCGCTTGAACAGCGCGGCGGAGCGGTCCGGATGGGTTTGCAGGCGTTCGCGCGCGGCCTGGCCCACGAGCAGCGAGCCGTCTTGGTCCAGGCTGACGCAAGAGGGCGTGAGATACGTTCCCAGCGCATTGGGCACCAGGCGCGAGGCGCCGTCCTGCCAGATGGCCGCGAGGCTGTTGGTTGTGCCCAGGTCTATGCCGATGATCATTTTCTTCTCTGGTGCAAACGAGCGGGGCGCGAGCGTCAGGCGCGCCGGCGTCCAGTCGGTGTCGCGTGCCGCGGCGGCGCGTGCCGGGCGCCGCCCGGATTCAGGTGCCCACGCGCAGCGGCCCGGTCAGCTTGCGCAGCGCGGCGATGACGCTTTGCGCGGTGATGCGGCCGGTCTTGGGATTGGCCGAGGGGATGTTCTGGATTTCCATCGAGAACGAGGCCGAGTCCGAGTCCACCTCGACGCGGTGGATGTTGCGTTCCAGCGCCGGGTCGGCCCAGATTTCCAGCGTGGTCCGGTCCGGGCCGATGCCGGCCAGCGACACGCTGACCGCCACGTTCAGGTTGGCCGGGAAACCGACGGCGGCCTCTCGCGGCGAGCCGCGGAACACCAGGCGCGGCTCGGTGATGCCGGTCAGGTCGATGTTGTTGTCCGCCAGATAGGGGGCGCCCAGCAGGCCGCGCACGGGCTTGCGCGTGATCATCGTGACCGAATGGATTTCGCCTTCGGCGGCGGCGGTGATCGCGTCCAGTCCCAGGATGGCGCCGGACGGCACGATGATCTGGGCGCCGTGCTGGCGCGCCAGTTCGATCAGGTCGGCGTGGCGCAGCAGCGCGCCCGAGCTCAGCACCACCAGCTTCTTGCCGGCCCGCAGCACGGGCTCGGCCAGCTCGCGGAACACGGCGGCCGGCGCGCACTCCACCACCACGTCGCAATGCGCGTGCAGGTCGGCGAGGGTGCTGAAACGCGGCGGCTCGCGCCAGTCGAAGGCGGGCGGGGCCTTGGGGTCGCGCACGGCCACGGCCGCCAGGCTCAGGCCGGGCAGGCCGGCGTTCAGGGATTGCGCCACGGACTGGCCGATGGCGCCGAAGCCGGCGATGCCGACGCGGTAGCTGTTCATGAGGATCCTGCGGGCGTTCTGTGTGGGTGGGGCGCGGACGCAGTCGCGGCCGGCCTCAAAATGTAGCGAGCCCGCCGGCGAGGGTCAAGGCGGATCGCCGCGTAAACTTGCTTTTCGCTTTACTGGAGGCTCACATGCGCATTCTTCCCGAAACCCCCGCCGACATCGACGCGATCTTCGCGCTGACGCAAGCCGCTTTCGCGGACCATCCTCACAGCGAGCAGACCGAGGGCTACATCAATGACGCGCTGCGCCGCGCGGGCGCGTTGACCCTGTCGCTGGTGGCGCATGAAGACGGCCGCCAGGTGGGGCACGCGGCGTTCTCGCCGGTGACGATCGGCGATGGTTCGGCGGACTGGTACGGGCTGGGCCCGGTGGCCGTGCTGCCCGGCATGCAGGGCAGGGGCGTGGGCGCGGCGCTGATTCGCGAGGGCCTGGCGCGGCTGCGGGCGCTGGGCGCGGCGGGTTGCGTGGTGATGGGGGATCCGGCGTACTACCGCCGCTTCGGCTTCGAGACGCGACCGGACCTGCGCTACCCGGGCGTGCCGCCCGAGTACTTCATGGCCTTGGTCTACACGCGGCCGGCCAGCGGCGACGTGGCCTATCACGAGGCCTTCGCGGCGCGCGCGCCGCAACAGGGCGGCGCGGCTTGAGGGGCGGCGTCCAGGGCGGCTTGGGCCGCCCCGGACGCCAGTCGCGCCGGCTTCAGCGGATCGAGGTCTTCAGCATGGCGTCGCGCGCATGCCGCTCGCGCGCCAGCTCGATCAGCCGCGTGACCAGTTCCGGGTAGCTCATGCCGCTGGCCTGCCACAGCTTGGGGTACATGCTGATGCGAGTGAAGCCGGGCAGGGTGTTGACCTCGTTGACGATGACCTGGCCGTCCGACGTCAGGAACACGTCGACCCGCGCCAGGCCCGCGCATTCCAGCGCGCGGAAGGCGTCCAGCGCCACGCCACGGATCGTCTCGCTGGCTTGTGCGCTGATGTCCGCCGGCACCACCACGGCGGCGCCATCCTCGTCGATGTACTTGGTGTCGTAGGAATAGAACTCATCGCGCAGCACGATCTCGCCGCACACGCTGGCCTGCGGGTCGTCGTTGCCCAGCACGGCGCATTCGATCTCGCGGCCGACGATGGCCTGTTCCACCAGCACCTTGTGGTCGAACTGCAGCGCCAACGCCATGGCCTGCGTGAACTCGGCCTCGTTGCGCACCTTGCTCACGCCCACGGAGGATCCCATGTTGGCCGGCTTGACGAACAGCACCGGGCCGAGACGGGCGGCCAGCTCGGCGTAGCGGGCGCGCGCGGCGGTGGCGCAGGTATAGGATTCGAACGGCGCCACGGCCAGGCCGGCGGCCTGCAGCACGCGCTTGGTCATGGCCTTGTCCATGCACAGCGCCGAGCCCAGCACGTCCGAGCCGACGAAAGGCAGATTGGCCAGGCGCAGCATGCCCTGCAACGAGCCGTCCTCGCCCAGCGTGCCGTGCACGATGGGGAAGATCACATCGATCTGGCCCAAGGCCGGCGCCGCGCCGCCGGCGCCCACCAGCTGGCGTTCCTGCTTGCCGGGCACCAGCGCGACCTCGACGTTGCTTCGGTTCAGCGCGATGAGGGTGGGATCCTCGGCATGCAGCAGATAGTTCGAAGCGTCGTTGACGTGCCACTGACCCTGTTTGTCGATGCCGATCAGCACGGCTTCGTAGCGTTCCTTGTCCAGCGCGTCGACGATGTTCCTGGCCGATTGCAGCGACACCTCATGCTCCGCCGATTTGCCGCCGAAAATGATGCCTACCCGGGTCTTGCCGCTCATTGCTGTTCGTCCTTTTCTCGTATAGGGGAATTCTATCGGAGCCGCATATTATCCCCGCGCGCTGGCGGACGGATGCCGGATCTTGCGCATTGTGATGAAGTGCACAGTCTGTTTCGACATAGACAATCTGTTCTAGAAAAGTTATTCTAGAAAAAATTTTCTAGATCAAAGCCCCGCTTTCCCCGGACCCTCGCCATGCCCGCCAAGTCGCCTCC
>NZ_JCBANH010000131.1:0-15106 GCF_059760925.1 Achromobacter sp. 1011791174 | reverse complement strand
CGGTCCGCCAGCATGCCCCCTTGAGGGGGGCCCGCCTAGGGGGAAGCGCCGGAGGCGCTTCGGGGGTGGTCCCTCTAGTACAGCCCTTGTTGACGCATCGCGTCGGCCACCTTGACGAAGCCGGCGATGTTGGCGCCGTCCAGGTAGTTCACGTACTCGCGCTCGCTGTGGCCGTGGCGCACGCAGTTCTCGTGGATGTCGCGCATGATGGCGTGCAGGCGGGCGTCCACTTCCTCGCGGGTCCAGGCCAGGCGGGCCGCATTCTGGCTCATTTCCAGGCCCGACACGGCCACGCCGCCGGCGTTGCTGGCCTTGCCCGGCGCGTACAGCACGCGCGCGGCGATGAAGGCCTTGGCCGCTTCCAGCGTGGCGGGCATGTTCGCGCCCTCGGCCACGCACAGCACGCCGTTCTTGATCAGCATCTGGGCGTCGGCCAGTTCCAGCTCGTTCTGCGTGGCGCAGGGCAGGGCCACGTCGACCGGCACGTGCCAGGGACGCTTGCCGGCTTCGTACTTCAGGCCGAACTGGCTGGCGTAGGCGTCCAGGCGACCGCGCAGGTCGTTCTTGATGTGCATCAGGGCCAGCAGCTTCTCGTGCGTGAAGCCGGCCTCGTCGACCACCGTGCCGTTGGAGTCGGACACCGTCACGACCTTGGCGCCCAGCGCCATGGCCTTCTCGATGGCGTATTGCGCCACATTGCCCGAGCCGGACACCGACACGCGCAGGCCGTCGAACGAGCGGCCGATGCGCTTGAGCATTTCCTCGGCGAAGTACACGGTGCCGTAGCCGGTGGCTTCGGGGCGGATCAGGCTGCCGCCGAAGGTCAGGCCCTTGCCGGTGAACACGCTGGCGGTGGAGTTGGACAGCTTCTTCATCATGCCGGCCATGAATCCGACTTCACGCGCGCCCACGCCGATGTCGCCGGCCGGCACGTCGGTGTCCGGGCCCAGGTGGCGGTACAGCTCGATCATCAGGGCCTGGCAGAAGCGCATGACTTCCGCGTCGGACTTGCCCTTGGGGTCGAAGTCCGAGCCGCCCTTGCCGCCGCCCATGGGCAGCGTGGTCAGCGCGTTCTTCAGCGTCTGTTCGAACGCCAGGAACTTCAGGATCGACAGGTTCACCGAGGGATGGAAGCGCATGCCGCCCTTGAAGGGGCCGATGGCCGAGCTGTGCTGGATGCGGAAAGCGCGGTTGACGCGGGCCTGGCCCTGGTCATCGGTCCAGCACACGCGGAACTGGATCACGCGCTCGGGCTCCACCAGACGCTCGAGGATGGCGTACTCGGCGTAGTGCGGGTGCTTTTCGATGAACGGCCACAGGCTCAGCATCACCTCCTGGACGGCTTGCATGAATTCCGGCTGTTGCGGATCGCGCGCGGCGACGCCGCGCAGGAAGTCGTCCAGACTCTGCACTTTCAACATGATCTCCTTGGGGGCTGCTTCAAAAGGGTGCGAGGTGCGCCGTCATGGGGCGCTCGGGCTTGTTTTGGTGCGTGCTCGCACCGCCCTGGTGCGAAGAATTGTAGGGGCAAATTGTTGCCCTGCGCAAAGCCTGGGTGTGTTCCATCCCCTTGATATGAAAGGGAAATATTGCATCAATAAATGGGGACGTATATTGGCTGGAGCCGGGTTGGCCCCAGGTGCGGCTTCCCAGGGAAGGCGTAGGTCTTTGTATTTTCTTGATATTTATTATGTCCCCGTTTTATTGGAAAAATCTCCCGAGCGGTTGCAAGGGGTTTCCATAGGGGAAAGACACCGGAATCAGACGTGGCGAGGGGAGATTCGCCGATGATTTTCCATCTATTTGTCCCCTATTTATTTTTGACGGATATCAGCCGGGGTGGCTGCATGCCGGACGGGCGCAAACCCGTCCGGAGCGACGCCGAGGCCGGTTCCGGCCCGGCAGGGGTTCAGAGCTTGACGTCGTAGTCGATGGTGAGTGGCGCGTGGTCGGAGAAGCGCTCGTCCTTGTAGATCGACGCGGCGCGGGCGCGGGCCGCGATGCCGGGCGTGGCGATCTGGTAATCGATGCGCCACCCCACGTTCTTGGCCCAGGCCTGGCCGCGGTTGCTCCACCAGGTGTATTGCTCGGCGCGGTCGTCCAGCGTGCGGAACACGTCGACGAAGCCGCGCTTGTCGAAGACCTCGGTCAGCCAGGCCCGTTCCTCGGGCAGGAAACCGGAGTTCTTCAGGTTGCCCTTCCAGTTCTTCAGGTCGATTTCCTTGTGGGCGATATTCCAGTCGCCGCAGACCACGAACTCGCGGCCGCTTTTCTTGTGTTCCTTCATCAGGCCGTCCAGCCACGGGCCGAAGCGGTCCAGGAAGCGGTACTTGGCCTGTTGGCGCTCGTCGCCGCTGGAACCGGACGGCAGGTAGGCGCTGATGACCGACAGGTCTTTCCAGTCGGCGCGGATGATGCGGCCCTCGGGATCGAATTCCTCGCAGTCCAGGCCGATGTTGACGCGCTCGGCGGCGTTGCGCAGGTACAGGCCCACGCCGCTGTAGCCCTTCTTCTCGGCATGATGGAAATGGCCGGTGTAGCCGGGCGGGTGGCGCAGGTCGTCGGTCAGGTCGGCGTCCGCGATCTTGATTTCCTGCAGGCACAGGATGTCGGCGCCGTGCTTTTCCATCCAGGGCTGCAGGCCCTTGCGGAAGGCGGAACGGATGCCGTTGAGGTTTAGCGACGTGATGCGCAGCAAAGTGGTACTCCCAATAAGGCGGCGGCCCCCGCATGGGGCCGGACCATGCCTGGAATTTAACCGACGTCTGGCGCGTGCGCCGATCCGCGCCCGGACTGCCGGCGATCTCCCGCGGTCCGCGCAGCGGATAAAATGCCGGCGTTCGCCACCTATCTGGAATGCCCGCATGCCTGCCGCCCAAACGTCCACCGCCCTCGATTTCGTCCGTTTCGCCTTGAATGAAGGCGTGCTGCGCTTCGGCAGCTTCAAGGTGAAATCGGGACGCATCAGCCCGTACTTCTTCAACGCCGGCCTGTTCAATTCGGGCGCTTCCGTCGGCAAGCTGGCCAGCTTCTATGCCCAGGCGCTGCTGGACTCGGGCGTGGGCTTCGACATGCTGTTCGGCCCCGCCTACAAGGGGATCCCGCTGGCCACCGCCACCGCCGTGGCCCTGGCCGGCCACCCGGCCATGCAAGGCAAGAGCGACGTGCCGTTCGCCTACAACCGCAAGGAAGCCAAGGACCATGGCGAAGGCGGCACGCTGGTCGGCGCGCCGCTCAAGGGCAAGGTCGTGATCATTGATGACGTGATCACCGCCGGCACCTCGGTGCGCGAATCGGTGGAGATCATCCGCGCCGCCGGCGCCGAGCCGGCCGCCGTGCTGATCGCCATGGACCGCATGGAACGCGCCGGCCCGGACGACGCGCTGTCGGCGCACTCGGCCGTGCAGGACGTGGCCAAGACCTATGGCATTCCGGTGGTGTCGATTGCGTCGCTGGCGGACATCCTGGCCTTGCTGCAGGACGACGCGGCGTTCGCCGAGCATCGCGAGGCGGTGCTGGCTTATCGGACCAAGTACGGGGTGAAGTAAGGCGGGGCGGTTGGCCGCTCCGTGTCGGTGTCGGCGGAAGCTTCGGGGTTGCTTCCGTAGGCTGCCCAAGGCTCCGCCATGCCGTGGGGTTGGCCGAACACGGCTACGCCGCAGGCCCGGGCCGCATCCGAGAGTTTGCGATCGAAGGTCGCCAGATCGCTGCCGGAGCGAATCGCCAATTCGACATAGGCGGCGTCATACGCGGTCAAGCCGTGGTTCTGTGCCAGTTTGTGAATGGCCGTCGCGCGTTCTGCAGCCGGTGGCGTGTCGGCCCGCAGGGCTAGCCGATCCATCTGCCGTACGAACTTCGCAATCTTCGCCGAGGCCAGTTGTCCAGCGCGTTCCAGACGAAGCATGCCGTTGGCGACTTCGATATGCCAATGGGCAGGTACGCAAATCTCGAAGTTGCCGATGGATGCCAGCAGATGCTGGGCAACCATCGCCTCTTGCGCCGCGGCGCGCGTGTACAGGCCGCTCAGTGCAACGGAGGCGTCCAGCACCAACTTCACCTGCGGTCCTCTTCCATCCAGGCGCGCATTTGCTCGCTGTCGAAGTTCGGTGCGACGGGAATGCTTCTGAGCGCCAGCAGAGCCTCGTACATGTCTTCGGACATATTGGGGTTGGCGGGCTGGATGTAGGCTTGGGCAATGCCGTCTTTCTTGATGACGATGCGCGCGCCTTCATGCGCCAGGCGGATCAATGTATCGAGCCGTTCGCCGACTTTTTCCTGAGGGACTTCGAGATAGCGGGACATTTCGGGACTCCTGTTCCAGTGCTTCATACGTGTATGCCCTTGACGATGTACCACCAGGTGGCTTTGTCGGTGTAGGGGCTCCTGGGGAAGTTCTTGAGATCCTCGATCGCCTGATGCGCCTCTTCGGTCAGCAGGGGATTGACCTCGCAAATGCGGGCATGCGCCTGGCCATCGTGCGTAATGACCACGCAAGCGCCATCCCGGGCCGCCTGGATCATTTCATCAAGGCGTGCGAGAACCTGCTCCAGCGGGACGGACAGATAGGGCATCGTCATGGCCCGGGTCTCCAAGCGAATATCGACCCGTCCATTCTTGGCCAACAAAAAGGCCGCGGCAATATGCCGCGGCCCTGAGTCGGTCTGATAAAGCACTGACCCTGTCAGCCGTCCAGCTTCTGCTTGAGCAGGTCGTTGACCTGTTGCGGGTTGGCCTTGCCGCGGGCGGCCTTCATGATCTGGCCGACCAGGGAATTGAACGCCTTCTGCTTGCCGGCGCGGTATTCCTCGACGATGGCCGCGTTGGCCGCCAGCACCTCGTCGATCATGGCGCCGATGGCGCCCGTGTCGCTGATCTGCTTGAGGCCGCGCGCCTCGATGATGGCGTCGGGCTGGCCGCCGTTCTCGCCGGCCCACATGGCGCCGAACACTTCGCGGGCGATCTTGTTGGAGATGGTGCCGTCGATGATGCGGTTGATCAGCGCGGCCAGGGCGGGCGCCTGCACCGGGGCGTCGGCGATGTCCTTTTCTTCCTTGTTGAGCGTGGCGGCGACCTCGCCCATGATCCAGTTGGCGGCCAGCTTGGCCTGGCCGGCGGGCAGCGCCTGCGCCACGGCCTCGAAGTAGGCGGCCAGGCCGCGGCTGGCGCTGAGCTGGGCGGCGTCGTAGGCGGTCAGGCCGTAGTCGGATTCGAAGCGGGCGCGCAGCGCGGCGGGCAACTCGGGCATGGCGGCGCGGACCTCGTCGACCCAGGCGCGCGAGATCACCAGCGGCGGCAGATCGGGGTCGGGGAAGTAGCGGTAGTCGTGCGCGTCTTCCTTGCCCCGCATGCTGACGGTGACGTCGCGGTCGGAGTCGTACAGCATGGTTTCCTGCACCACCGTGCCGCCGTCCTCGATCAGCTCGATCTGGCGGCGCGCCTCGTACTGGATGGCGCGTTCCAGGAAGCGGAACGAGTTGACGTTCTTGATCTCGGTGCGGGTGCCGAATTCCTTCTGGCCGACCGGACGCACGGACACGTTGGCGTCGCAGCGGAACGAGCCTTCCTGCATGTTGCCGTCGCAGATGCCCAGCCACACGACCAGGCTGTGCAGCGCGCGGGCGTAGGCCACGGCCTCGGCGGCCGAGCGCATTTCCGGCTCGGTCACGATCTCCAGCAGCGGCGTGCCGGCGCGGTTCAGATCGATGCCGCTGGCGGGGGCGCCGTTGGCCAGGAGGAAGGCGTCGTGCAGCGACTTGCCGGCGTCCTCTTCCAGGTGCGCGCGGGTCAGGTTGACGGTCTTTTCCTCTTCGCCGACGAAGAAGGAGAGCGAGCCGCCCACCACCACCGGCAGCTCGTACTGGCTGATCTGGTAGCCCTTGGGCAGGTCGGGGTAGAAGTAGTTCTTGCGCGCGAACACCGAGCGTGGCGCGATCTCGGCGCCCACGGCCAGGCCGAAGCGGATGGCGCGCTCGGCGGCGCCGCGGTTCATGACCGGCAGGCTGCCCGGCAGCGCCAGGTCGACCACGTTGGCCTGGGTGTTGGCGGCCGCGCCGTAGCGGGTGCTGCTGCCCGAAAAGATCTTGGAGTCGGTGGAAAGCTGCGTGTGCGTTTCCAGGCCGATGACGATTTCCCAGTTCATGTTAGGCGTCCTGGAGTGCTGGCGTTTTTTTGTGCCAGTCGGTGACTTGTTGATAGCGGTCGGCGATGGCCAGGAGGCGACCTTCGTCGAAGTAGTTGCCGATGATCTGCAGGCCGACGGGGCGGTTGCCCGCCGCGCCGCCGAAGCCGCAGGGGATGGACATCGCCGGCAGGCCGGCCAGGCTCACGCCCAGCGTGTAGACGTCGGCCAGCCAGTCGGAGGTGGGATCGTCGCGGTTGTCGCCGATGTTCTTGGCGACCGTCGGCGTCACCGGGCCCATGATCACGTCGCACTGGTCGGCATAGGCGCGCTGGAAATCCTGCGCGATCATGCGGCGCAGACGCTGGGCCTGCAGGTAATAGGCGTCGTAGTAGCCGTGGGACAGCACGTAGGTGCCGATCAGGATGCGGCGCTTGACCTCGTCGCCGAAGCCTTCGGCGCGCGAGCGGGCGATCATTTCCTCCAGACCCTTGTAGTCGGCGGTCCGATGACCGTAGCGCACGCCGTCGTAGCGGGCCAGGTTGCTGGACGCTTCGGCGGGGGCGATGACGTAGTAGGCGGGGATGGCCAGCTCGGTGCGCGGCAGCGACACCGGCACGCGCACGGCGCCCAGGGCCTCGAACTGCGCCAGGGCGGCCTCCACGGCGGCGGCCACGTCCGGCGCCAGGCCGGCGCCGAAGTACTCGGCCGGCACGCCGATGCGCAGGCCCTTCAGGGGCTGGCTGCCGGCGGCGTCGTGGCGGGCCTGGGCGGCGTCGAAGTCGCGCCGCACGCGGCCCGGCTCGTTGACGGCGGCATCGCATTTTTCCAGGCTGGTGGCGTCGCGCGGGTCGAAGCCGCTCATGACGTCCAGCAGCTCGAGCAGGTCGCGGGCGCTCTCGGCCAGCGGGCCGGCCTGGTCCAGGCTGGAGCCGAAGGCCACCATGCCGAAACGCGAGACGGTGCCGTAGGTGGGCTTGATGCCGCTGACGCCGCACAGGGCGGCGGGCTGGCGCACCGAGCCGCCGGTGTCGGTGCCGGTGGCGGCGGCCACCAGGCGGGCGGCCACGGCGGCGGCCGAGCCGCCCGACGAGCCGCCGGGCACGGCAGTCGTGTCCCAGGGGTTCCGGACCGGGCCGTAGGCGGAGTTCTCGTTGCCCGAGCCCATGGCGAATTCGTCGCAGTTGAGCTTGCCCAGCGACACGGCGCCGGCCGCCTGCAGGCGCTCGACCACGGTGGCGTCGAACGGGCTGACGTAGCCGTCCAGCATCTTGCTGCCGGCGGTGGTGCGCCAGCCGCGGGTGACGAAGGCGTCCTTGTGGGCGATGGGGATGCCGGCCAGGGCGCCGGCGGTGCCGGCGGCCAGGGCGGCGTCGGCGGCGCGGG
This sequence comes from Achromobacter sp. 1011791174, assembly GCF_059760925.1. NCBI lineage: Bacteria > Pseudomonadati > Pseudomonadota > Betaproteobacteria > Burkholderiales > Alcaligenaceae > Achromobacter > Achromobacter sp. 1011791174. Next base: position 7,602 of record NZ_JCBANH010000131.1, on the reverse strand, counting down.
CCTGGGCCAGCGTCAATTCGGCGTCAATATGTAAGAAGCTGTTCAGGCCGCTGGCGGCCTCGGCGGCGGCCAGCGCGCTTTGCGCCAGGTCGACGGCGCTGACCTGGCGCTGGGCGAGGGCCGCGCGCAGGCCGGCGATCCCCTCGAATTGGGTGTGCAGGGCGGGTTTCGTCATGGCTTACTCGATGACCTTGGGAACCAGGAACAGGCCGTCCTGGGCGTCCGGGGCGTTGGCCAGCAGTTCCTGGCGGCGGGTTTCCGAGCTGGGCTCGGTGACGGTGTCCTCGCGCAGGCGCAGGGTGATGTCCTCGTGGGCCGACAGCGGATGGGCCAGCGGCTCGACGCCTTGCGTGTCGACAGACTGCAGCCGCTCGATCAGGTGGAGGATGCCGTTCAGTTCGGTCTGCGCGTGGGCGCGCTGTTCCGGGGTCAGTTCGATTCTGGCCAGCCGGGCTATGCGGGCCACATCTTTGTCGTTGAGCGCCATGGGGAGTTCGAAATTCGAATAACGGAAGGCCGGGGGAGGGCCGGGACAGTATGCATACGCCCAACCCGTTACAAAGCTTGAATAGCCTGCATTTATGCGCTATTTCCACGGAAATTATAAGTTATGATTCACGGTTTAATCGCCGTGACGACAGGCGGGTTCGAGTGTATCCGGACCGTGCGCCCCGCGGCCTGACCCAATTCCCCCCCAGAATTTGCTGAGCTCCCATGTTCGGATTCCTGCGCAGTTATTTTTCCAGCGATATGGCGATCGACCTCGGTACCGCCAATACGCTGATCTACGTCCGCGGCAAGGGCATCGTGCTCGATGAGCCCTCCGTGGTCGCTATCCGTCATGAAGGCGGTCCCCACGGCAAGAAGATCATCCAGGCCGTGGGCCACGAAGCCAAGCAGATGCTCGGCCGCGTCCCCGGCAACATCGAGGCCATCCGGCCCATGAAGGACGGCGTGATCGCCGACTTCACCGTCACCGAGCAGATGCTCAAGCAGTTCATCCGCATGGTGCACCCCCGCAACATGCTGGCGCCCAGCCCGCGCATCATCGTCTGCGTGCCCTGCGGCTCCACCCAGGTTGAACGCCGCGCCATCCGCGAATCCGCGCTGGGCGCGGGCGCCTCGCACGTGTTCCTGATCGAGGAACCCATGGCCGCCGCCATCGGCGCCGGCCTGGCCGTGTCCGACGCCAGCGGCTCCATGGTCGTCGACATCGGCGGCGGCACCACCGAAGTGGCGGTGATCTCGCTGGGCGGCATGGTCTACAAGGGCTCGGTCCGCGTCGGCGGCGACAAGTTCGACGAGGCCATCGTCAACTACATCCGCCGCAACTACGGCATGCTGATCGGCGAGCCCACCGCCGAACTCATCAAGAAGGAAATCGGCTCGGCCTTCCCCGGCTCCGAAGTCCGCGAGATCGAGGTCAAGGGCCGCAACCTGGCCGAAGGCGTGCCGCGCAGCTTCACGGTCTCGTCCAACGAGATCCTGGAATCGCTGACCGATCCGCTGAACCAGATCGTGTCCGCCGTGAAGATCGCCCTGGAACAGACGCCGCCCGAGCTGGGCGCCGACATCACCGACAAGGGCATCGCCCTGACCGGCGGCGGCGCGCTGCTGCGCGACCTGGACCGCCTGCTCCAGGAGGAAACCGGCCTGCCCGTGGTGGTGGCCGACGATCCCCTGACCTGCGTGGTGCGCGGTTGCGGCGAAGCGCTGGAACATCTTGAGAAACTCGGCGCCATCTTCATCAACGACTAATTCCTTCCGCCTGCCCGGAGCCCTGTTGTCTTGCGGCTCCGGCCGCGGCGGGGGCTCCGGGCGCGACCGCCCGGGCTGAGATTCATGCAACGACAAGGGACTCCTCCCCTATTCAGGCGCGGCCCGCCGGCAGAGGTGCGGCTGGTCGTCCTGGTCGTCCTGGCCGTGGCCTTGATCATCATGGATTCGCAGCTGCGCGTGCTGGAGCCGGTGCGCAGGGCGGTGTCCGTGGCCATCTATCCCTTCCAGCGCGCCGTCATGGCGCCGCGTGATCTGGTCCAGCAGGTCAATGAATGGGTCAACGCGGCCAACCTCATCCGCAGCGAGAATGAAGCCCTGCAGCGCCAGCGCATCGAGCTGGCCCAGGTGGCGTCTCACGGCGCGCAGCTGGCCGCCGAGAACGCGCAGCTGCGCCGCCTGCTGGGCGTGACCGACACGGTGGCGCAGTCGGCGGTGGTGGTCGAGGTGCTGTACGAGCCCACCAGCGCCTTCAACCAGCGCCTGGTCTTCAACAAGGGCAGCAAGGCCGGCCTGGCGCCGGGCATGCCCGTCATCGACGAAGGCGGCGTGGTCGGCCAGATCGTGCGCGTCACCCCGATGACGGCCGAAGCCGCCCTGGTGACCGACGAGCAGGTGTCCATCCCGGTCCAGCTGCTGCGCAACGGCCTGCGGCTGATCGCCTTCGGCGGGAACTCTCCTGGCAAGATGGAAGTCCGTTATCTGGCGGCCAACGCCGACATCAAGGAAGGCGATACCATAGTCACCAGCGGCGTGGGCGGGCTGTTCCCGGCCGGCCTGCCGGTGGCCAAGGTCACTTCGGTCGAGCGTGACACCGCCTCGGGCTTCGCGCGCGCCGTCTGCGAGCCGCTGGCCCATCCCGAACGCTATCGCCACTTCCTGGTCCTGCAGGTGGATGTGGCCCGCGCCGAATCCAACCGTCAGGAGGTCGATTCCGGTGGATCGGACTAACGCTTCGTCGCCCCGGCGACGCCTGGGCACGCCCAGCAACGTTCAGCCCGAGCGGCTGGACGGGCCGGCGCACGGCGTTTTCGTCTGGGCTTCCATCATCCTGGTGTGGCTGGTGTCGCTGCTGCCCTGGCGGCTGTGGCAGGGCGCGCCCGACGTGCTGATCCTGATCATCGCCTTCTGGTGCGCGCACGAGCCGCGCCGCGTCGGTCTGTTCACCGCCTTCACCTTCGGCCTGCTGATGGACGTGCACGACGCCGGCCTGCTGGGCGAGCACGCGCTGTCCTACACGCTGATCGCCTATGGCGCCGTGGCCCTGCAGCGCCGCCTGCAGCGCTTCGACCTGTGGAGCCAGGCCATGCACATGCTGCCGGTGTTCTTCGCCGCGCGGCTGCTGGTGCAGATCATCCACGCCTGGCTGGCGGGCAAGTGGCCGGGCTGGGACTGGGCCGTCAGCGCCGGCCTGACCGCCGCCCTGTGGCCCCTGGCCGGCTGGGTGCTGCACCTGCCTCAGCGCGGCGCCGACGACGCCGAGTCCTCGTCCGCCTGACGGCGGGCGGGCGCAATCGATGTTCGAGTTCAAGAAAACCGGCCAGCAGCAAAAGCAGCGCTTCCTGCTGCGCGCTTGGGTGGGCGGCGTGTTCGCGCTGCTGTGCTTCGGCGTGCTGATCGGCCGCTTCTGGTATCTGCAGGTGGATCGCTACGAGGGCCTGTCCGAACGCGCCGACCGCAACCGCATCGCGGTGGTGCCGATCCCGCCGCGCCGCGGCGAGATCCTGGACCGCAATGGCGAGGTGCTGGCGCGCAACTACCGCACCTACACGCTGGAAGTCGTGCCGGCCCACGCCGGCAATCTGACCGCCTTGTTCGAGCGGCTCAACGAAGTGGTGTACATCAGCCCGACCGACCAGCGCCGCTTCAAGCGCCGCGCGGCCGAGTCCAGCCGCTACGCCAGCCTGCAGCTGCGCAACAACCTGAATGAAACCGAGGCGGCCTGGTTCGCCGCCCATGCCTTCCAGTTTCCCGGCGTCGAACTGCGCGCCCGCTGGGTGCGCGAGTATCCGCAGGGCCTGTCGGCCGCCCACGTGGTTGGTTACATCGGCCGCATCGCCGACGGCGACATCGAGGATCTGGAGCGCGCCGGCCAGCTGGGCAACTACCGCGGCACCGACGTGATCGGCAAGAAGGGCATCGAGAAGACCTGGGAAGAAGCGCTGCATGGACGCACCGGCCTGGAAGAGGTCGAGGTGACGGCGGGCGGACGCCCCATGCGCACGCTGCGGCGCATCGACCCGGTGCCCGGCTCGGACATCATGCTGTCCATCGACATGGGCCTGCAGAAGGTGGCCGAACAGGCTTTCGAGGGGCAGCGCGGCGCGCTGGTGGCGCTGGATCCCGATACAGGCGAGGTGCTGGCCTTCGTGTCGCAGCCCTCGTTCGATCCCAATCTCTTCGTCGACGGCATCGACGTGGACAACTGGCGCATGCTGAACGAGTCGCCCGACCATCCGCTGATCAACCGCCCGCTGTACGGCACCTATCCCATCGGTTCGACCTACAAGCCCTTCGTCGGCCTGGCCGCGCTGGAACTGGGCAAGCGCCGCGCCACTGACCGCATTTCCGATCCCGGCTACTACGAGTTCGGCGGCCAGAAGTTCCGCAACGCCGGCGGCGCCGCCTATGGCATGACCGATATGCACAAGGCCATCGTGGTGTCGTCGGACACCTATTTCTATTCGCTGGGCCCCGAGATCGGCGTGAACGCGCTGCATGACTTCACCAAGCAGTTCGGCTTCGGCCAGATCACCGGCATCGACCTGGAAGGCGAGAAGCGCGGCGTGCTGCCGTCCACCGACTGGAAGCGCTCGGCCTACAAGGAAAAGGAACGCCAGCGCTGGTACGCGGGCGAGACCATCTCGGTCGCCGTGGGCCAGGGCTACAACTCGTTCACGCTGCTGCAGTTGGCGCAGGGCACGTCGACACTGGCCAACGACGGCCTGTACCGCCGTCCGCACCTGGTGCACGCGGTGCGCGATCCGCGCACGGGCCAGGCCAAGCCCACCGATTCGGTGCCCGACTATCGCATCCCCCTGAAGCAGGCCAACGTCGACGTGATCAAGAACGCGATGGCCGACGTGGTGCGCGCCGGCACGGCGCGGCGCGCGTTCGCCAACGCGCCCTACCAGGCGGCCGGCAAGACCGGCACGGCGCAGGTGTTCAGCCTGCGAGGCGCCCGCTACCGCGCCAGCGCCATCGACGAGCGCCTGCGCGACCACGCCCTGTTCATGGGCTTCGCGCCGCTGGAGCACCCGCGCATCGCCGTGGCGCTGATCGTCGAGAACGCCGGCTGGGGCGCCAGCGTGGCCGCGCCGGTGGCGCGCAAGGTGTTCGACTACTGGCTGGCCAAGGAACGCCGGGACAAGATCGTGCGGCCGGACCGCGCCGATCCGCTGGCCTCGGTCGAGTCCATCGCCTCTGATGTGGTGCGCAAGCCATGAAGCGTTTCGGCCTGATCCTCCTGCGCGTGTTCACGGCCTTCGACTGGCCGCTGCTCGCCATCCTGCTGATGTTCGCGGCGCTGGGCCTGACGGTCATGCATTCGGCCGTGGGCGGCACCGACTGGCGCTTCGCCGACCAGTCGCGCAATTTCGTCATCGCCTTCTTCGCCATGTGGATCATGGCGTTGATCCCGCCCAAGTGGCTGATGAAGCTGGCGCTGCCATTCTATGTGGTGGGCGTGGTGCTGCTGCTGGGCGTGGAGTTCTTCGGCGAGACCAGCAAGGGCGCGACCCGTTGGCTCAACCTGGGCGTGACCCGCATCCAGCCGTCCGAGATGATGAAGATCGGTGTGCCCATGATGCTGGCCTGGTATTTCCAGCGCCACGAGGGCGCGGTGCGCATCCGCGACTTCCTGGCCGCGGCCGCCATGCTGGCCGCGCCGTTCGGCCTGATCGTGCTGCAGCCCGACCTGGGCACGGCGTTGCTGGTGTTCGGCGCTGGCTTCTTCGTGATCTATTTCGCCGGCCTGTCGTTCAAGCTGCTGATCCCGGCCTTGCTGGCCGGCATCATCGGCATCGGCACCCTGATCTACTACGAAGACCAGCTGTGCGAGCCGGACGTGAGCTGGGTGGTGCTGCACGACTACCAGAAGCACCGTGTCTGCACGCTGCTCAATCCCAGCTCCGATCCGCTGGGCAAGGGCTTCCACACCATCCAGTCCATGATCGCGGTGGGCTCGGGCGGCGTGTACGGCAAGGGCTACATGAAGGGCACGCAGACCCACCTGGACTTCATTCCCGAGCGCACCACCGACTTCATTTTCGCCGTCTACGCCGAGGAATTCGGCCTGTACGGCGGCATCGCCATCCTGGTGCTGTACGCGCTGCTGATGGCGCGCGGGCTGACCATCGCCTCGCGCGCCTCGTCGCAGTTCGGGCGATTGCTGGCGGGGGCGATGACCATGATGCTGTTCATCTACGTGTTCGTGAACGTGGGCATGGTCACGGGCATCCTGCCCGTGGTGGGCGTGCCGCTGCCCTTCATGAGCTACGGCGGGACGGCGCTGTTCACCATGGGCATCGCGTTCGGCATCATGATGAGCATCAGCCGGCATCGGTCGGTGAAGTCCTAGTGTGCCGTCCCGCAGATAGGCCCGCACGAAATCCACCCCTGGCCGCCATGGCATCGTTGCAAATCCTCGCGAACCCTTAGGGGTATCGCTGCGGTTTGCGCCTGGCCATGACGTCTATGGATGAATTTCGTCATACGAACGCTTCGTTTTCTTCCGCCAATGACCGGCCGTGGTTGATCATCGCCGCCATCACCCACAGCATCCCCGCGAACGTCAGCGTCAGCCAATGGCCCGAAGACGCAATGGAGAAGAGCACCTGCTGAAAATGTGGGGAAAGCGCCAGCGTGAGCAGGGCGTGACCGACCAGGGCGGTGGCCGCTGACAATGCGGCCCAGATGGAAAACTTGCGCAGGGCCCGAATGGCGGAGGCGGCGAAGAACTCCCCCCTGGCGAACCGCTTGAAGCACGCGCGGGCTGTCCACAAGCCGATAACAAGAAAGATCATGGGCAGGACGTTGAAGATGCCGAGAGTAGCCAGCATCCAGGCGGAGAGTGGTTCCTGGCCTGGCAGGGGCAGGCGCGACGGGACCGGGGCGCCGGTCAGGGCCGTGAGCCCGATGGCGAGCAAGGGCATGAGCGGTATCGCGCAGGCAATTGCCAGGCAGGCATAGCCCAGGATGAGGCTGAGTTTCCTGATGCGTGCGAGTTCCGGCTTGTGATCAGGCGGGGATGAGGGGGAGTGGATCGTCGACATACTTACCTCCAAGTGGGTAAAAGTATTGTTATGCATAAAATATTTTCTGTAAAACGATAAGTTTTGAGAAAAATGCTCGATCTATTCCAGGATTTTTGAGACTCACAGGCATCGCATGCGGTCCGTCGCCGGCGCCGCGCTGTCCGCCATGGGCATCGCGTTCGACACCACGATGGACATCAGCCGGCATTCGCCTGCCAGATACTCGCGAGGGCGGCGCCTGTGTTGGCCGCGGCGCCTAAGTCGCGCGGACTTCGTTCAATATCACCGCTCCTTTAAGGACACGATGAGCACGTCATCGACGGTCGGTTTCGAGTAGAGCAGGCGGATGAAAGGGTCGCATAGTGAGCGAACGACAGCTCGTGGGCGAACTGGGACAGTTTTATCCATGCGTGCGCCAGGCGTAAGAACCTCTGACAGGAGGCTGGCGCTGAGGAAGCGCGCGTTTCAGCCTGGGGCGGTCCGATGATGAAAATCTATGGTCAGCCCGATTTTTGCAAGCGAGGCGGTGTAGGCGTAAATTGGGCTTGCTCAAATCTATTCGGAGTCAGTT
>NZ_JCBANH010000130.1:0-15441 GCF_059760925.1 Achromobacter sp. 1011791174 | reverse complement strand
CCTTGGAACCCACCCCGCCCCTGCCGCCGGCAGGGCCTTTCGGCTGCCCGATCGGCTAACATTCCAGCATGACCGATCAGCTCAAAAAATATCTCTTCGAAGACCGCAGCGTGCGCGTCCAGGCCGTGCGCCTGACCGACACCTGGAAGGCCGTCCGCGCCAATCACGAATATCCGCCCGCCATCACCCACCTGTTGGGCGAACTGGTGGCCGCGTCCACGCTGCTGGCCGCCAACATCAAGTTCGACGGCTCGCTGGTGCTGCAGATCCAGGGCGACGGCCCGATCGCGCTGCTGGTGGTGGAGTGCCGCTCCGACCTGAGCCTGCGCGCCACCGTCAAGATGCGCGAAGGCCATGACGTGCCGGTCGACGGCAACATGCAGAGCCTGCTCAACCCCGGCGGCAACGGCCGCTTCATCGTGGTGCTGGATCCGCAGCGCAAGGCGCCCGGCCAGCAGGCCTACCAGGGCATCGTGCCGCTGGAAGGCGACACCGTGGCCGAGGCGCTGCAACACTACATGAAGGCGTCCGAGCAGCTGGACACCCAGCTCTGGCTGGCCGCCGACGACGAGCACGCCGCCGGCCTGCTGATCCAGCGCCTGCCGGTGCACGGCGGCGAACAGGCGCCGCTGCTCAGCGAGCAGGCCGCCGCCGAGACCTGGGAACGCGCCGGCACGCTGGCCGCCACGCTCAAGCGCGACGAACTGCTGCAGGTCGAGATCGACACGCTGATCCATCGCCTGTACTGGGAAGAAACGCTGGTGGCGTTCGATCCCCTGCCGGTCAGCTGGCACTGTCCCTGCACCCGCGAGCGCGTGGCCAACATGCTGCGCTCGCTGGGCGAAGCCGAGGTGCAGGACATCGTGGCCGAGCACGGCCAGGTCGACGTGACCTGCGATTTCTGCGGCAAGCCATATCGCTTCGACGCCGTGGACTGCGCCGCGCTGTTCACGCCGGCCACGCCCGCCGCCGACAGCGAGTCGCCCACCGTCCACTGAACGCCCGCGCCGGCCCGTCGCGGCCGGCCTTTCCTGGCGTGATCATCGCGTCACGCCGGCTTGTCCCAATCGACAGGCGGTCATGCCCGCGCCAGACTGCGCAGCCATGACCGCCTTTTCTTTTTCCGCCATTCGGCCGGCTCCGCCCGCGACACCAGACGCGCCCGCCAGGCCTGCCAAGCCGGCCCGGCACGCTTGCCCGGCCTCGCCAAGCCTGCGCGCGCCACCCCGCCCAGGCCGCCCGCAACACGGCACCGCGCTCCTGGAATTCACCCTGGCGGCAGCCGTGCTGCTGCCCGCCGCCCTGCTGGCGGCCGAAGCCGCAACGTGGCAGACGGTGCGCCAGACCGTCCAGCTGGCGCTGATGGAAGCGGCCCGCGCGGGCGCGGTGTCGCATGCCGCACCGGCGACGATGAAAGCGGCTTTCGTCCAGGCGCTGCGACCGCTACATGGCGGCGACGCGTCGCGTCAGGCGCGCGCCCTGCGCGAGGCGGCGCTGTTGGCGGACGCGCATCCGTGGCGCATCGAGGTGCTGCGCCCCGACGCCCGCGACTTCCGCCTGCACGCCAGGCCGGGGCTTCGAATCGTCCCGGCGCCGGGCCTGCCAGCAATCGACAACGACTACCAGGATCTGCAACACGCGCGCCGCCCGCCGGGCCAGGCGACGGACATCTTCCAGGCCAATACGCTGTCCTTGCGGCTGACCTATCTGCACAAGCCGCTGTCCGCGCCGCTGCGGGCGCTGCTGGTCGCGCTGGCGCGTGGCGCGCAGACGCCGCCAGCACGCCAGGGCGCGGCTTTCACTCCTGGCCTGGCGGCCGACGACGCGCGTGGGTACGCCGGCCAGGCGCTGGCGCGCGGCCTGCTGCCGATCGTGGTGGAACTGGACATGGAGATGCACTCGCATCCGGCCGATTGGTCGCGCTTGCGACCATGGCCCGAGGGCATGGTGTCGGGAGCCTGCCGCAGGCTGCGCTGCGGATGACGCCACGGCCCGTCCGGGACGTCAGCCCAGGGGCGGCGATGGTGCGAGAGCGATCAGTGACGCGCGCCCGAACCGGATTGGCTGGCGGCGGGCCTGCCCTGCGACGCTGCCGCGCCGGCAGCCGGCCTGGCCGGCGCGCCCGAGCCGGCGCGGGCCGGCGTGGCGGCGGGCTTGGCGACCGCCTCGGTGGCCAGCGATGCGCCGCCCGCCGGCGGCGTGGCGTTCTGCGGCAGGATATGCACGAAGACCTCGCCTTCCCGCATCATGCCCAGCTCGCCGCGCGCACGTTCCTCGACAGCGCCGGTGCCCCCATCCAGGTCGCGCACTTCGGCTTCCAGCGCCGCATTGCGCGCGCGCAGGCCTTCGTTGGTCTCTTTCTGCGCCGCCACCTGGCGTTGCAGATCCCAGACCTTGAACCAGCCGCCCTTACCCATCCACAACGGGTATTGGATCAGGCCTAGCAGCACGAACAGCACCAGGAACAGCAGGCGCATACGCGGGAACCCTCAGCAGTCGTGTCATACGGCGGCGGCCGGGCGTTGCGCCAGGCCGCCGCGCCTACCTTAGCGCAGGTTGTAGAAAGCTTCCAGGCCAGGGTAGGAGGCCACTTCAGCCAGCTCTTCCTCGATGCGCAGCAGCTGGTTGTACTTGGCCATGCGGTCGGAACGCGACAGCGAACCGGTCTTGATCTGCATGGCGTTGGTGGCCACCGCGATGTCGGCGATGGTCGAGTCCTCGGTTTCGCCCGAACGGTGCGACACGACGGCGGTGTAGCCGGCGCGCTTGGCCATTTCGATGGCGGCGAAGGTCTCGGTCAGGGTGCCGATCTGGTTGATCTTGATGAGGATCGAGTTGGCCACGCCCTTCTGGATGCCTTCGCGCAGGATCTTGGTGTTGGTGACGAACAGGTCGTCGCCCACCAGCTGCACCTTCTTGCCGAGCTGGTCGGTCAGGAGCTTCCAGCCGTCCCAGTCGTTTTCGGCCATGCCGTCCTCGATCGAGATGATCGGGTACTTGTCGCACCAGGTCGCCAGCAGGTTGGTGAATTCCTGCGAGGACAGCGAGATGCCGCCTTCGCCAGCCAGCGTGTACTTGCCGTCGCGGTAGAACTCGGAGCTGGCGCAGTCCAGGCCCAGGGCGATCTGCGTGCCCGGCTCGTAGCCGGCTTCGGTGATGGCCTTCAGGATCAGCTGGATCGCGGCTTCGTGGCTGGCCACGTTGGGGGCGAAACCGCCCTCGTCGCCCACGGCGGTGGACATGCCCTGGCCGTGAATCAGCTTCTTGAGCATGTGGAAGACTTCGGCGCCCCAGCGCAGGGCTTCACGGAAGCTGCCCGCGCCCACCGGCAGGATCATCAGTTCCTGCAGGTCCAGCGTGTTGTTGGCGTGCGCGCCGCCGTTGATGACGTTCATCATCGGCACGGGCATGCTCATGGGGCCGCTGCCGCCGAAGTAGCGGTACAGCGACAGGCCGGACTCGTCGGCGGCGGCGCGGGCCACGGCCATCGAGGCGGCCAGCAGCGCGTTGGCGCCCAGGCGTTCCTTGGACTCGGTGCCATCCAGCTCGATCAGGGTGCGATCAACGAAGGTCTGCTCCTGCGCGTCCAGGCCCATCAGCGCTTCGGAGATCTCGGTGTTGAGATTCTCGACGGCGCGCAGCACGCCCTTGCCCAGGTAGCGGCTCTTGTCGCCGTCGCGCAGCTCGATGGCCTCGCGGGCGCCGGTGGACGCGCCCGACGGCACGGCCGCGCGGCCCATGGCGCCGGATTCCAGCAGCACATCGCATTCCACGGTGGGGTTGCCGCGCGAATCGAGGATTTCGCGGCCGATGATGTCGACGATTGCACTCATGACTTTACATTCCCTGAACGATAAACATATTCATGACGGCCGCGCCTTCGCGGGCATTGCGGGCCCGGCGGTACTGCCAGGAGTCGTAGAAGGCCTGCGCGGCGCCCATGGAGGGGAATTCCATGACGACCGTGCGGCCGGGTTCACGCCCCTCGAGCACCTTGGATTCGCCGCCGCGCACCAGGATCTTGGCGTCGTAGGCCCGCATCGCGAGCGTGGACAGACGCTTGTAATCCTCGTATTGCGCAGGCTTGGTCACTGAGACATCGGCGATCAGATAGGCACTCATGGGGTTCCTTGTGAGCGGTTGCGTGGATGAAGGGCGCCAGCGAAATTGCCCGCGGCCCTGGCCGTGCGCAAGCGCGAGGCCGGGCCGCGGAACCGCATCAGGCGCCCTGCCCGCCGCGGCGAGCCTTGTGCTCGATGGCGGCGCGGATATAGCTGGAGAACAGCGGGTGGCCGTCGCGCGGCGTGGACGTGAACTCCGGGTGGAACTGCACGCCGACGAACCAGGGGTGGTCGGGCAGTTCCATGATTTCCGGCAGGTTCTCGCTCGGGGTGCGCGCGCTGATCACCATGCCGGCCTCTTCCAGGCGCGGCACGTAGACGTTGTTCACCTCGTAGCGGTGACGATGGCGCTCGTTGACCTCGTCGCCGTAGATGCTCTGGGCGCGGGTGCCCGGCTTGATGGGCACGCGCTGCGCGCCCTTGCGCATCGTGCCGCCCAGGTCGGACGAGTTGTCGCGCTTCTCGACCTTGCCTTCGCGGTCCATCCACTCGGTGATCAGGGCCACCACGGGATGCGGCGCGGACGGGTCGAACTCGGTGCTGTTGGCGCCGCCCAGGCCGGCCACATGGCGAGCGAACTCGATCACGGCCAGCTGCATGCCCAGGCAGATGCCCAGGTAGGGCACGCCGTTCTCGCGGGCGTAGCGGATGGCGGCGATCTTGCCCTCGGTGCCGCGCTTGCCGAAGCCGCCCGGCACCAGGATGGCGTCCAGGTGCTTGAGCTGGTCGGTGCCGCGGGTCTCGATGTCTTCCGAGTCGATGTACTCGATGTTGATCTTCGAGCGCGTGTGTATGCCGGCGTGCACCAGGGCTTCGGTCAGCGACTTGTACGACTCGGTCAGGTCGACGTACTTGCCGACCATGCCGATGGTGAGCTGGTGCTGCGGATGCTCCAGCGCCTCGACCAGGTTGTCCCACATGGACAGGTCGGCCGGCGGCGGGTTCAGGCCCAGCGCTTCGCAGACGATGTTGTCCACGCCCTGCTTGTGCAGCATGGCGGGGATCTTGTAGATGGAATCGGCGTCCCAGACGGAGATCACCGCGTCCAGCGGCACGTTCGAGAACATCGAGATCTTGGCGCGCTCGTCGTCCGGGATCGGGCGGTCGGCGCGGCACAGCAGCGCATTCGGGTAGATGCCGATTTCGCGCAGCTTCTGCACCGAGTGCTGGGTCGGCTTGGTCTTGAGTTCGCCGGCGGACGCGATGAACGGCACCAGCGTCAGGTGCACGAAGGCGGCGTTGTTGCGGCCCATGCGCAGGCTCATCTGGCGGGCGGCTTCCAGGAACGGCAGCGACTCGATGTCGCCCACGGTGCCGCCGATCTCGACGATGGCCACATCGGTGTTGCCATTCCAGGCGGCATCGGCGCCACGGGCGATGAAGTCCTGGATTTCATTGGTGATGTGCGGAATCACCTGGACGGTCTTGCCCAGGTAGTCGCCACGACGCTCCTTGCGCAGCACCGATTCGTAGATCTGCCCGGTGGTGAAGTTGTTCACCTTGTGCATGCGGGCGGAAACGAAGCGCTCGTAGTGCCCCAGGTCCAGGTCGGTCTCGGCGCCGTCTTCGGTGACGAACACTTCGCCGTGCTGGAACGGGCTCATGGTGCCCGGATCGACGTTGATGTAGGGGTCGAGCTTGAGCATGGTGACCTGCAGGCCACGCGACTCGAGGATGGCTGCAAGCGACGCGGCGGCGATGCCCTTGCCCAGGGAAGACACCACTCCGCCGGTGACAAATACGTATTTGGTCATCGTAATGAGCGCCCGGGACGAGCGGGCGCGTGCGGGAAATTTGGATTATAGCCGGGCGGCGCGGCGAGTTTGGGTTTCCCCTTAGCCGCCAGGCGTAACATTTGGCAGCGTCCAGGCGGGACGCGGCTTGCGGGCCGATCGCCCCCCTTCGCCCGCCAGGCCGGGCGGCCGCGCGCCGGGTTCAGCCCGCCAGTCGCGCCAGCGCCGGCGGCTCGAACACCCGCACAGGCTCCGGCCCGCCGGCCCATTTTTCCGCCTGAACCAGGGCCGACAGCGCGCTGCAGCCCTGCGCCAGCCTTGAGGTGCCCTCGTCCCGGGTCAGCACGTTCGGGTTGCCGTGACGCTCCAGCGACGCGTCGCGCGGGTCGAACCAGGCGCCCGTGGCCATGACCACCACGCCGCGCGCCACGCCCTCGTCCAGGTCGGCGCCTCCCAGGCAGGCGCCGCGTTCGTTGTACAGGCGCACCACGTCCCCCTGGCCGATGCCGCGCGCGGCCGCGTCGGCCGGATGCATGCGGACCGGTTCGCGGCCGGCGATCTCGGCCTCGCGCGCGGCGTTCGACTGGTCCAGCTGCGAATGCAGCCGGCCCGCCGGCTGGCAGGTCACGAGGTGCAGGGGCCACTCGCGGGCGGCCTCGGCGCCCAGCCATTCCGCCGGCGGCAGCCAGGCCGGATGCGGCGGGCAATCGGCGTAGCCGAAGCCGGCCAGCGCCTCGCTGTGCAGCTCCAGCTTGCCCGAGGCGGTCTTGAGCGGATGCGCCTGGGGGTCGGCGCGGAACTGCTCGAACAGCACGAAGTCGCGCGGCGGCTCGGGCAACGCCACGTGGCCGCGCTCCCAGAAGGCGTCGAAATCCGGCAGCGTCAGCTGCTGCGCCTCCCAGGCCGGCCGCATCTGTTCGTAGATATGGCGGATCCAGGCCATCTCGTCACGGCCTTCGGTATAGACCTGCTCGAAGCCAGCCATCGCCGCCAGCTCGCGATAGATGTCGAAGTCGTTGCGGCTGTGGCCGACGGGCGCCAGCGCCTGGCGCATCGCCAGGATGTAACGGTCGCGCGACGAGCCGCCCACGTCGTTGCGCTCCAGCGTGGTGGTGGCCGGCAGCACGATGTCGGCGCGGCGCGCGGTCGGCGTCCACCAGGGCTCGTGCACGATGATGGTCTCGGGCCGCGTCCAGGCCCGCGCCAGCCGGTTCAGGTCCTGGTGGTGATGGAAGGGGTTGCCGCCGGCCCAGTACACCAGCCGGATGTCCGGATAGACGCCGCCGCGGCCGTTGAATTCATAGGGCTGGCCGGGATGCAGCAGCATGTCGGCCATGCGCGCCACGGGAATCGAGACGCCTGCCGGGTTGCGGCCCGCGCGCATTTCCGGCGCGGGCAGGTCGGGCCGGGGATTGCCGGCTCCGTTCATCGAGCCATGCCCGAAGGCGAAGCCGCCGCCGGGCAGGCCGATCTGGCCCAGCAGCGCGGCCAGCGCCACGCTGCCCCAGTACGGCTGCTCGCCGCGATGGCTGCGCTGCAGCGACCAGGCGCAGGTCAGCAGCGTGCGGCAGCCGGCCGCCTCGCGCGCCAGCCGGCGGATGGTGGCCGCCGGCACGCCGCAGACGCCTTCCGCCCATTCCGGCGTGCGGGCCTGGCCGCCGGCGCGGCCCAGCACATAGTCGGCGTAGGTCTCGAAGCCGTTGCAGCAGCGCGCCACGAAATCCGCGTCGTGCAGGCCCTCGGACAACAGCGTGTGCGCCATGCCCAGCATCAGGGCCGCGTCGGTATTGGGTCGGATGGGCACCCATTCGGCATCCAGCGCCTCGGGCGCATCGCCGCGCGACGGGCTCACGATCACCGTCCGCATGCCGGCCGCGCGCGCCCGCGCCAGCCAGCCGGGCGTGGGATGGTCGCCTGCGCCGCCGGACGTAATCTGCGTGTTGCGCAGCGCGATGCCGCCAAAGGCGATCAGCAACCGCGTATTGCCCACCACACTGTTCCAGTCGGTGACGCGGCCCGTCACCGGCGCGTAGGTGCCGATGATGTGCGGCAGCAGGAACTGGGCCGCGCCCCAGCTGTAATTGCCGGCCTGGTCCACGCAGCCGCCGCCGGCGTAGAGGAATCGGTGCGTCAGCGTGCGGGCATGGTGCAGCCGGCCGGCCGAGGACCAGCCATAGGAGCCGCCGAAGATCGCAGCCGGGCCGTGCTCGGCGCGCACGCGCTGCAATTCCTCGTGCACCAGCCGCAGCGCCATGTCCCATTCGACCTCGACGTAACCCTCGACGCCGCGCAGCTCGGGCGCGCCGCGATGCCTGAGCCAGCTGGCGCGCACGCTGGGCCGCGCCACCCGCAGCGGCGAATGGACCAGATCGGGCATGGCATGAATAAGCGGGGACGGGGCCTGGTCATGGGCGAAGGGCTCGCAGCCCGCGAGCCGGCCGCCCTGCACCACCGCCGTATAGGCGCCCCAGTGCGACAGAGTGGGAAAACGGGAGATCGTGTCGGCCATGGAATCCTCCCGGCGGCTGCAACAAAAGCCGTATTGTTGGGGAAATTCTCATAACTTAGCAGCATCAACTTAGAAAATAATTGTCTTTAGACCGTCTCTGAACTGTGGAAAATAGAAAATTTTTCGGGACCGGTCTTTCTATACTGCGAAAGCAGCAAGGGGAATGGTCAGGCGTCAGCACCGACCGCGCGACACCTGACTCACAAGGCAGTCCAATCTGTTGGAGTAGGTCATGAGCAAAAACAAGATCCAGGGGTCCTTCGTCGCCATCGTCACGCCGTTCAACCGTGACGGCAGCGTCGATTTCAGCGCATTTCGCAGCCTGTTGAAGTTCCAGGAAGACCACGGCACCGCCGCCGTGCTGATCATGGGTTCCACCGGCGAGGTCTCGCTGCTGTCGCCCGAAGAGCGCCGCCAGGTCATCGTCGAGACCGCCAAGATGAAGACCGGCAAGATGCAGCTGTTCTACGGCTGCACCGGCAACAACACCGACACCACCATCGAATACCTGAAGTTCGCGCGCGAGAACGGCGCCGACGGCGCCATCCTGGCCGCCCCGGCCTACATCTGCGCGTCGGAAGCCGATACCGAGGCCTACTTCCTCGAAGTGGCCGACGCCACCGACCTGCCGCTGGGCATCTACAACAACCCGCCCCGGGTCAAGAGCGACCTGCACTGGGACCAGCTGCTGCGCATCTTCAAGCACCCGAACTACGTGGTGCACAAGGAATCCACCACCCGCGTCGGGCAGGTGGCGCAGGTGCTGCGCGGCCGTCCCGATGTGTCGGTGATGTGCTGCGATTCGCCCAACCTGGGCCTGGTGGTCCCCACCATGAGCCTGGGCGGCCACGGCACCGCCAACATGACCGGCAACATCGCGCCGGCCGAGATGGCCGCCATCTCGCGCCCCTGGGACACGCCGGACGTGTCGGTGAGCTTCCGCGAAGGCTATCTGGGCCTGCTGCCGATGCTGCATTACTCGTATTCGGCCATCAACCCGGTCGCGATCAAATCGCTGATGAAGGCCGTGGGCCTGCCCGTGGGCGACCTGCGCCGCCCGCTGCGCGGCCTGGAAGGCGAGGCGCTGGCCAAGGGCCTGCGCATCGTGCGCGAGCTGGGGCTGGACGCCAAGTACGGTTTCAGCTCGGCCCAGCTGAAGGCGGCCTGATCCCGGCCGCCTGAACCCGGCCGGCGGCGGCGAGGCCGCCGGCTCGAATCCGAATCCGGCATGCCGCCGCGTACCGGGCGCCCGCCCCGCGCGGCGCCGCATGCCCGCACGCACCCGCCGCGCCCCCCCTTTGCCCGAGAAATCCTGCCATGTCCCGTTCCGCTTCCCACCGCGCGCCGCTGGCGCTGCTCAAATCCCTGGTTCCCGCCCTGGCGCTGGCCGCCACCCTGGCGCCCGCCGCCGCCTCCGCGCAGGATGCCTATCCGCAGCGCCCGATCACGCTGGTGGTGCCGCATCCGCCCGGCGGCTCGGTCGACGGCGTGGCGCGCATCTACGCCGAGCAGCTCGCCAAGGAGCTGGGCCAGTCCGTGGTGGTGGAAAACCGCGCCGGCGCTTCCGGCATGATCGGCGCGGCCTACGTCGCGCGCGCGGCACCCGATGGCTACACGCTGTACCTGAACGCGTCCATTCATGCGATCAATCCGCTGCTGTACAAGAAGACCATCAAGTTCGACGCGGTCAAGGATTTCACGCCCATCAGCGAACTGGCGCAAGGCGCGCTGATCTTCAGCATCAACCCCAAGGTGCCGGCCAACAACGTGCAGGAGCTGGTCAAGACGCTGAAGGCCGATCCGCAGAAATACTCGTTCGCCACCACCGGCTTCGGCTCGGCCGGCCATCTGGCGGCGGCCTCCTTCCTGCACGAGAACGGCCTGAGCCAGATCCCGATCGTGCTGTATCGCGGCGGCGGCCCGGCGCTGTCGGACCTGATCGGCGGCCAGGTGCACGCGCTGTTCGACCCGATGCTGTCCTCGCTGCCCATGGTGCGCGCCGACAAGCTGCGCGCCGTGGCGGTGACGGGCGCCGAGCGCAGCCCGCTGCTGGCCGACGTGCCCAGCATGCGCGAGCAGGGCCAGAAGAACTTCGAGTTCTATTCCTGGTACGGCCTGTGGGGCCCGGCCAAGCTGCCGGCGCCGGTGGTCAAGAAGCTGGAAGCGGCGTCGGCCAAGATCATGGCCACGCCCAAGGTGGTGGAACAGCTCGGCGGGCTGGGCTTTGAACCCGCGGTCAAGAACTCCGCCGATTTCAGCCGCTTCATCAACGCCGAGATGAAGCGCTACCAGACCATCATCGAGCAGTCGAAGATCGAGATCAACGAATAGGACCAAGCCAGTCCGGCACTCGATGCGACAAGGCCGGCGCCATATGACGCCGGCCTTGTGTCTTCGACTGTGTCTACGCGAGGTGCGAAAGTCGCGCCCGATCGCAATATGGCAGTGCCTCTCCAAGCGGGGCCGCACGGAGCCGGCTTTGCCGGTCCGTCGCGGCGCCCCCTTGAGGGGGGAGGCGCGCAGCGCCTCGGGGGTGGGCCTACCTTTTTGGCTTTTTCGCCGCCGCGTGCTTGGCGGGCCGGCCGGCCTTCTTGGCCTCGGCGCGGCGCACCTTGGCGGTCTGGCCCTTCAGGGCCGCCGGCTTGGGCGCCGCCGCCTTCTTGACGCGGCGCGAGCCGTCGTCCGGACCGCGCGCCGCCGCCTTGCGCAAGGCGTCGAAGCTGGTGCCCTGGACCAGGCGGAACTCGATGCGGCGCGCTTCCAGGTCCACGCGCGACACCTGCACCTGCACCTTGTCGGTCAGGCGGTAGCGCATGCCGGTGCGTTCGCCGCGCAGCTCGTGCAGCGCATCGTTGAACTGGAAGTACTCGCCGCCCAGTTCCGACACATGCACCAGCCCTTCGACGTGCAGCGTATCCAGCGTGACGAAGATGCCGAAGCTGGCCACGCCCGTGACCGTGCCGCTGAAGTCCTCGCCCACGCGCTCCTTGACGAACCAGCACTTGAGCCAGGCCTCGACGTCGCGCGAGGCTTCGTCGGCGCGCCGCTCGCAGGCCGACAGCATCAGGCCCAGTTTTTCCCAGATGGCGTGCTCGTGCTCGCGCTGGGTGCGGCCGATGACCACCGCGTGGTCGTCCAGGCTGGGCACATAGCGCTGGCCGGCCAGCAGCGCCTTGATGACGCGATGCGTCAGCAGGTCGGGATAGCGGCGGATCGGCGACGTGAAGTGGCTGTAGCCGGGATAGGCCAGGCCGAAGTGGCCGAGATTGTCCGGGCTGTAGATGGCCTGCTGCATGGAGCGCAGGCACATGGTCTGCAGCAGCTGGTAATCGGGACGGCCGCGCACGCTGTCCAGGAAGTCGCCGTAGTCCTTGGCCGTGGGCGTTTCGCCCCCGCCCAGCGTCGACAGGCCCATGGTGCGCAGGAACTCGCGCAGCGACTGCAGACGTTCCGGCGTCGGGCCTTCGTGGATGCGGTACAGGCCGGGATGCTTGCTGCGCGTCATGAAGTCGGCCGCGCAGGTGTTGGCGGCCAGCATGCACTCTTCGATCAGCTTGTGCGCGTCGTTGCGCACCGACGGCGCGATCTGCTCAATGCGGCCCAGCTCGTTGCAGACGATCTTGGTCTCGACCGTGTCGAAATCGATGGCGCCGCGTTTCTTGCGGCCCTGCGCCAGCAGCTGGTAAAGCTCGTACAGGTGCTGCACCTGCGGCATGACCGAGCGCATGGCATGCGCGGCCGGCCCGCCGGGCTGTTGCAGCGCGGCCCAGATGTTGGTGTAGGTGGTGCGGGCATGCGAGTACATGACCGCGTTGTAGAACTGGTAGGCGGTGACCGTGCCGGCCTTGGCGCCGCTGGCCGGGATGACCATGTCGCAGACCAGCACCAGGCGGTCCACCTCGGGGTTCAGCGAGCACAGGCCGTTGGACAGCGATTCCGGCAGCATCGGGATGACCCGGCGCGGGAAATAGACGCTGGTGCCGCGCTCGAGCGCGTCATCGTCCAGCGCGTCGCCGGGCCGCACGTAGTGGCTGACGTCGGCGATCGCCACCAGCAGGCGCCAGCCCGGGCGCTTGCGCTGGCCCGTGCCCAGTTCAACCGGCTCACAGTAGACGGCGTCGTCGAAGTCGCGGGCGTCCTCGCCGTCGATGGTGATCAGCGGCACGTCGCGCAGGTCGACGCGGTCTTTCAGGTCGCTCTTGCGAACCACGTCGGGCAGGCGCGCGGCCTGCTTGCGGGCGGCTTCGGAGAATTCCACCGGCACGTCGAACTTGCGCACCGCGATCTCGATCTCCATGCCGGGATCGTCGATCTCGCCCAGCACCTCGGACACGCGGCCCAGCGGCTGCGTGTGGCGGGTGGGCTGCGCCATGATCTCGACCGACACCACCTGCCCGTGCTGGGCGCCGTTGGTGTCGCTGGGCGGGATCAGGATGTCGTGCTTGATGCGCTGGTCTTCCGGCACCACGATGGACAGGCCATGCTCATGCAGGAAACGGCCGACCAGCTTGTTGGTGCGGCGCTCGATGACCTCGACGATGGTGCCTTCGGGCTTGCCGCGATACTCGCCGCCCGGCTTGACCAGCACGCGGTCGCCATGCAGCACCTTGAGCATCTCGCGCGGCGACAGGAACAGGTCCGGGCCGCCGTCGTCGCGCAGCAGGAAGCCGAAACCGTCGCGGTGGCCCAGCACCTTGCCCGCCACGAAGTCCAGCTTGGTGGCCAGCAGCAGCACGCCCTTGCGGTTGGGCATCAGTTGGCCGTCGCGTTCCATGGCGGCGAGGCGGCGCTCGAAGCCGACCATGGTCGCCTCGCGCTCGACGCCCATGCGCTCGGCCAGCTCGGCCGGCGACAAGGGCGCCCCCGCGCCGCGCAACGCCTTCAATATGGCTTCGCGAGACGGAACATCAGGATCGAAGTCGGGAGGCGCTTCGGGCAAGGAGGTTGATCTATTGTTATTCGAGTCGTTATTCGATCGTTTTGCCAAAGCTAAAATTTCCGTATATAATGCGCAGCTTCTGTGGTTCGCCCAAGGCTGAACACTGAAAGCGAAAGAGAAGGGCCGGTGAAGTTTGCAAGCTGTGTTTCAAAAACCAGATTGTAAGACCAACCGAAAAAATAGTGTGATCGCGGCGCTACCAAAGTTTGAATCAGCAAGACTGTAGTCTTGACTGAATTGAACGGCAGCGTATCACAAAGTCCTGACATCTCTTTATTCAGTGCCCAGGTGGCGGAATTGGTAGACGCGCATGGTTCAGGTCCATGTGCCGCAAGGTGTGGAGGTTCGAGTCCTCTCCTGGGCACCACGGAATTCTACTCAGCACGAATTCATTTCGTTCTGAAAATAAAAGGCTCAAAGCCCCGGAAATCGCAAGATTCCGGGGCTTTTGCTTTGCGCCCTGGTATTTGGACGATGCCGGGCGGGCGCCCTGGTCGCGATATACACCCTGCCCACGCTGTACGCCCTTCCCTACGGCCACGGCCACGGCCACGGGCACAGGCACAGGCACAGGCACAGGCACAGGCACAGGCACAGGCAAAAAAATGCACCATTGCCGCCACCACGCTAGCGCCGTGGCTTGCGCATCAGGTGATGCCGCGCATACAGATGCTCTCCCATGCCCTCGATCTGCAGATCGATCATGCGTTCAAAGGGATCGAGCAGCGCGTCGAAACGCGCCGGCGCCTCGATCGCGTTGAGCGCATGCACGATGGCCTCGATGGATGACAGGGCGCCGTCGATGTCGGCATGGCGCACCCGGTAGCGCGACGTCAGGCCCTCCTGCAGCATGACGCGCGGCAGCGCGGCCAGCTCGGGATTCAGGCGCACCAGCTTGCGCGCGTGCGTCCAGGTGCCGTCGGGCACGATCAGCTGGATGGGCCGCGCCGGCTCGCCGCCGTCCATACCCTGCCCCAGCACCCGCGCCCCGGGACCGGGAAACAGCAGGTGCGGCGCGTAGCCGGGCGCCATCCAGTCCTGCGGCGTGTAGCGCTCCCCCACCAGCAGGCGCGCGCCGGCCAGCCCCAGCACGGCCAGCCGGGCCGTGTTCAGCGGATGGCGCGCTTCGCTCGGGTGTTGCAGCACCACGACGCGAGTGCGCGGCGCGAGCGCCGGGATCGACGCGCACAGGCAATGGGATTCGGGGCGCTTGCAGCGCAGACAGACGGAACGGAACATGGCCGACACTATATAGATATAGATAGCCGTCCGGATAGCCGCCCGCCCGTCACGGACGCGCCTCGACACGCGCCGCCAGCCCGGGCCGCTCGGACGCGGCCAGATATCGCAGCAGGCAGGAACGGATCAATTCCCCATCCTCGACGGAAACATCCTCGGCCAGGATCTTGTCGACCACTTCCGCCCCCGCCGCCTCGTCCTGCAGCGCCAGGAAAACGAATGACCAGAACCACAGGCACGTCGCCATCGGCAGGTCCTCGCGCAGCCGCATGCCGAGCGGGACTTTCCGGACGCGGGCAAGCCGCGCCCCATCCTGCGCAAGCTCCACGAACTTTGCGCGTTTCTTCAGCATTCCCGGCATGTGCCAGAACGAGTCCGCATAGCGCCAGAACGCCAGATGTCCGATATAGGACGCCAGCGCGGCCGGCGGTTCGTCCGGCAACGCGCCCCGATCATCCAGGCCAAAAAGAAACAAGCCCCGGGCGCGTGGCAGCGTACACACCGGGTAGCCCTCGGACTGCAGCGGCAGCACGCGCGCATGGGCCGCGCGGAGCAGTTCGAACTCGCCTTCCGTCTTGATCGACGGGCACACATTCCCCCTGAGCAGGTGGAAATACAGCTCGACCCGATCTTCCTCGGACAAGAGCCTGGGCGCGCGAACGATCAGCGGCGTGATCAGGTGATGGTTGTCGGGGTAGAAGGCGCCTCGCTCGCCGCGCCCAAGCGCCGAGGATTCGTCCTCGATGAATTGCTGGAGAAGACACTCGGGAGAGCTTGCCATGGCGTTGATGTAGAGTTCCACGAGTTGACGCCGGCTGGCAAGGAACCAGGCCAGATGGCCGCGCGGCGCGGATGGGCCTGCCCACCGGCCGCCAAGGTACCACATACCCATCCCCGCAT
>NZ_JCBANH010000129.1:0-15561 GCF_059760925.1 Achromobacter sp. 1011791174 | reverse complement strand
CCCCGTCTTCCCGCCTCGCACGCGCTGCAAACCCTGCCGGTTCAATTCAACGGCGATGCCCGTGACTACTTCCGTGTCTGGCTCGTCAATGCGCTACTCACCATCATCACGTTCGGCATCTGGTCCGCCTGGGCCAAGGTGCGCACGCAGCGCTGGTTCTACGGCCATACCCAGATTGGCGGGCATGGCTTCGAGTATCACGCCACCGGCGGCCAGATCTTCACCGGCAGGCTGCTCGCGCTGGTCGTGATCGTCATCTCGACTGCGCTCAGCTTGCTGTCTCCCCTCGTCGAACTGGCGATGGCCATCGCAATCATTTGCGCCGCGCCCTGGGCCATCAACGCGGGCCTGCGTTTCCGCGCCGTCATGACGTCCTGGCGCAACGTCCGCTTCGATTTCCAGGGCAGCTACCTGCGCGCGGCCTACGTATTCCTGCTCCTGCCCTTCATCGCGACGGTGTCGTTCGGACTGCTGGCCCCGGTCGCCTCACGCCTGGCCGGCCGCTACCTAGCCAACGGCCACCACTACGGCGGCGCCCAATTCGACGGCAAACCCAGGCTGGGCCCGCTGTATGCCGCATACGGCCACAGCGTCCTGCTGTTCGTCGCGATCATGGTCCTGAGCCTGTTCATCGCGGCCGGCTATGCCGCCCTCGGCGGCATCGAGTTTTCGCTGGAAGCGCTGGCGCGCGACTGGCAGACCGTCAGCACTCACCGTCCTGACCGGCAGCCCCCGCCCGACGCGCCCACGCTGAGCCTGTTCATCACAATGCTGATGCTGGACGTCTACGCTGGCCTGTACACCGCCGGCGTGTACTACAGCGCCTGCCTGCGCCAGGAAATCCTCGGCCACCTGACCCTGGCCGGCGGCCATCGCCTGCAAAGCCGATTCTCGCCAGCGGTGTACCTGTGGCTGGTGATTTCCGGCATGCTGGCCACCATTTTCACCCTGACGCTGGCCTATCCCTGGGCCCGCGTGCGCCGCTACCGCTACCTGGCGCAGAGCCTGACCTTGCTGGCCGCGCCCGGGCTGGACGAACTGATATCGCGCCAACACGAGACGCCCCGAAGCTTCGGCGGCGAATTCAGCCAGTTTGAAGGCTTTGGCAACGCCGCCCCATTCTGAGCGTGGCGCGCTGCGGGGCCGGCTGTTCCCGGCCGGCGCCGCAGCCCATCGTTCCGCCACGCTGACACCGCAGCCCGACGGCTCGCTGCTGCTGGACGACGGCGCCACGCCGCGCACGCTGGCGCCCGGCGCGCTGCGCTGGTCCAGCCGCATCGGCGCCATCGCCCGCCGCGCCACCCTGCCCGATGGCGCCGTCTTCGAAACCCACGACAACGACGGCGCCGACGCGCTGGCGCGCGCCCACGGCCAGCGTTCGGCGGGACTGCTGCATCGCCTGGAACGCATCCGCGCGCCGTTGCTCGCGCTGGTATTGCTGGCGACCCTGGCCTTCTTCGTCGGCCTGCGCTGGACCGTGCCCTGGCTCGGCGATGCCGCGTCCCGCTTCGTGCCCGACGCGGTCGAAACCCGCATCGGCGCGGCCGTGCTGGAGACGCTCGACCGGCTGTCCTTTCACGACAGCGAACTGCCCGCTGAAAAGCGACAGTCCATCCAGGCGGAATTCGACGCACTGGCCTCGCATGCCCAGGTCGCGCACGGCAAGCTGGAACTGCTGTTTCGGCGCGGCGGCAGGCTGGTGGGCGCCAATGCGCTGGCCCTGCCCGGCGGGCGCATCGTCGTCACCGATGAACTGCTTGCGCTGGCGCCCGCGCCCGCCGATCTGGCCGGCGTCCTCGCTCATGAAATCGCTCACGTCGAGTACCGGCACGGCATGCGCCGGCTGGGCCGCATCGCCGGACTGTCCGCCGTGGTCATGCTGATGACGGGAGATGTGGCCAGCGCGACGCACGACATGGGCGTCATCGGCGCGGGGCTGCTGGATATGAGCTACTCGCGCGGGTTCGAGCGCGAGGCGGATGCGCGGGGGATCGCGCTGCTGCGGCTGACTGGGAAGGATCCGGAGACTCTGGCGGTGATGCTGGAGCGGTTGGGTGGGGCGTCGTCGGGGAGTGCGCCGGGGTGGTTGTCGAGTCATCCGCCGACGGAGGAACGGGCAAGATTGATCAGGCAGGCGCGTTGACGCGGCGTAACTCCGGGTGAATGAGATCATAGCTGGCGATCAGCGGAGTTGTTTATGGCTCCACTCACAATTCAAGCAGCGTTGCGCCTGCCGCATTCAACCCGCCCGCCCTTTGAAACATAAACGCACTCAAGCCCATTCCAAGACATGCAAAACGAAACGACCGACAAGAACGCGGAAAGCTCCGGAAAGAAAAGCTGGCTTCGCCTGATTCCCATTCCATTCACCGTCTTCCTGACGGCGATGTTCTACCTGCAGGGCAAGGCCTATCAGGCTGGCTATCTGGCGTATTTTCACCTCGACAACACACAGATGAGCATCTCCACGTCGGATGCGATGTGGCTTGCCTATCGCGCCTGGGGAAATGGCGCCGCCCATATCCTGCTGACCTCCGGCGATTGGTTTCTCGACATGCTCATGTCGATTCTCCTGCCAGCGACGATCGGCTGCGTGGTGCTCATCCTCCTCCTGGTGATCGAAAAACTCCGCAGGAAGGCCGCCAAGCCTCGCGTCTCGGCCACCGCGATCCCGTTTAAAGACCTTAGCCTGCGGCGCCAGATTGCCTATATCGCGGCCGGGCTTGCTGGCTATGTCCTCGCGATCCCCGGTTCGATCCTCGTGATCGCGCTTCTCGTCGCTTGCAGCCTGATTGTGCTGGTTGAGCCGTTTGGAGTCATAGGCAAACGCGACGCACAGGATTATTGCCAGGAGGTTCCACTGGCCGCACTGCCCACGATTCCCCATCTTCCCGGTTTTGACCCGAACCAAGGGGTCATCCATCAACTCTGGTGCAACACCGACACCTGCGCCGTCTTGCAGGCGGGCGCAGCGTCCGCCGTGCCCAAATCGGCCATTGCCAGAACAATCAGCCCGCCGCTGTCGCAACGCCTGCCCGGCAAGCCGGATACCCCGCATCCCACCATGTGCTCGCCGGAGCCCGCGCCTGCGGACAACAAGACGGAAGACGGCCGCAAGTAGCCCAAGGCGGCCAGACCGCGCGGCCATGCATGCGGTACGATGCCTGGCCGCTATCGCCCCACCCGCCCGCCACGTTTCCGGCGACGCTGGCATCCTCCGTGAACTCACCAGAAAAGTGGAACCCCGGCATGGACCTGAACGCAAGCAGGAACGCCCTGACCCAGTTTCTTGAAAACGGCAAAGGCCAGGTGCTCGGCCTGAGCGGACGCTGGGGCGCGGGCAAGACGCATCTATGGCTATCCCTGCGTGACACGCTGCCCGCCGCGAAGACCGCCCTGTACGCCTTCTGCTTCGGCTTGAAATCGCTGGACGAAATCGGCCGCGCGCTGTTGCAGGACGCCGCCAGCAACGCGTCCAAGTATGGCGAAGCCGGCGGCAAGGTCATCAAGGAAACCGGCAGGAAGCTCACTGACGCGCTGCGCAACATCCCCTTCATCGGCGAGGCCGCCGACGCATTGCTGGCGACCGGCGCGCTGGCTGAATCCGTCATCACCGGCATGCTGGTGCGCGACCGCATCATCGTGGTGGACGACCTGGAACGCCGCGACGCCGCGCTGTCGCTGGAAACGCTGT
This sequence comes from Achromobacter sp. 1011791174, assembly GCF_059760925.1. Classification (NCBI taxonomy): domain Bacteria; kingdom Pseudomonadati; phylum Pseudomonadota; class Betaproteobacteria; order Burkholderiales; family Alcaligenaceae; genus Achromobacter; species Achromobacter sp. 1011791174. Next base: position 11,867 of record NZ_JCBANH010000129.1, on the reverse strand, counting down.
TCGGCTATGTGGACGCGCTCAAGGGCAAGGGCTGCACCGTGCTGCTGATCTACAACGAGGAAGAACTGAGCGCCAACCAGGGCAAGGAATGGCGCGCCGTGCGGGAGAAATGCCTGGACGCGGAGATCAATCTTCGGCCCACGCCGACCGATGCCTGCGGATTGGGCTTGTCGCCTGCTTGCCCGGACCGCGAGTCTATCGTCGCCACGGCCGAGGCCGCCGGTCTGACCAACATCCGCATCATCCAGCGCATCGAGCGGCTGGCCGACGCGTTCAGGAAGGCGATTCGTCGCCAGGAGCGACAAGAGCAGTCCCTGCCCGAGTACATCCTGCGCAGCCTGGTCTTCCTGGCCATCCTGCATTACGAAAACCGCTTTCCGGACGAACAGGTGGAGACATTCCTGGAAGACTGGACCCGGGTCTGCGCCGATCAACTGGGCAAAACGCTGCCTGGCGACGCCGCTTTGCTGGCCGTGCGATGCAGCGTCACCAACGACACCGAACTGCTGTCCCTGCTGTCGGACTTCGTGCGGCATCACCCGCTCGACGCGGCCCGCGTGACGGCCAGGATGCAGGCGCGAGATGAGCGGGCGCTGCACGCGACCGCCCAGATGGCCGCGCTGGACTATGTGGACCGCGCGCTCTACGACCCGGACGCCACCGACCAGACCTTCCAGCGCATGGCCCGCGACTGGGGCGCGAACGGCTGGCAAGCCCTGGCCCCGCAGATGGCCAGCACCATCATCCGCGACCTGGAACGGCGCGGCGGCCAGGACTGGGCGTCGCACATGGCCGAGGCCTGGGGTCGGCATTGGCGCAAGGCTTCGAAAGAATATGTGCAGGAAAGCGTCCTGCAAGGGTTGGCCGACCCCATCGCGCAGGCGATCCGGGAGGTCAACGAATCACGCCGCCCCATGCAGACCGTCATGGACGCGATCGAGCAGATCGAGGCCGATCCGCCGTCGGCCTCGGAAGCGCTCATGCCCTTCCTGCAGAACATCTCGTCCGTGCAATTACGCAAGGCCATCGAGAGCTACGCGTTCGACGAGCTGAAGCGCTTCCTGACGTTCTACAGCGAACGCCTGCCCGGAATGGAAGCAGACCACGACCGCTACAAACTGGCATGGAGCAAGTTCAAGAGCGCCGCCAACGCCATCATCGTGGCGAACCGCAAGCCTCGTTTGTCGGACATCCTGCTGCGCCATATCCGCATGCGCGACCCGGACTTCGAGCCCGCAGCGGACGAACACAGCGCCTAGCCCGGACAGGGCGTCCGGCGGCGCACGGCAGCGCCTGACGCCCTTGCATCGACACGCGCCGCTAATTCACCTGCAACCCCGCCTTCGCCACCAGCTCCGCATAGATCGCGCTCCCGTCCCGCACATACCGCTCGGTATCCTCCGGCGACAGCACGTGTGGAATCCCGCCAAAATTCTCATTCCCCGCGATCCACTTCGGATCCCGCGCGATCTGCTTGAGCGCCGCCGCCCATCGCCGCACCGCCTCGGGCGCCATCTTCGGCGGCCCGAACAGTCCGCTCCAGCCGATCACCGCTTCCATCTGCGGCAGCCCCAGCTCGCGCGCCGTGGGAATGTCCGGAAACTGCGCCAGCCGCTCGGGCGTGGTCGTCAGCAGCGGACGCAGCTTGCCACCGGTCAGCAGGCCCGTCATGGAACTGAGGTTGTTGCAGGCGAAATCCACGTCCCGGCTCAACACCGCCAGCGCCACCTCGTTGCCGCCCTTGTACGGCACGCTGACCACCGCGTCCGGCTTGAAGCCCAGCGTGCTGAGCAGCAGCTGCGGCGCCAGGTTCTGCACCGTGGCCGGGCCGGAGTGGCTGTAGTTCAGCTTGCCCGGCTTGGCCTTCACCGCCTTCGCCAGATCGTCCAGCGTCTTGTAGCCGCTGTCCGGATGCACCACGCAGACCACCGGGTTCAGCTCCAGCAACCCGATGTACGTGAAATCCCCCGCCGTGTAAGGCGTGGTCTTGGGCTGCAAGGCGGGCAGCAGCACCTGCGAACCGATCCGTCCCAGCAGCAGCGTGTAGCCATCGGGCGCGGCCTGCTTCACGGCGGCCGAGCCAATCGCGCCGTTGGCGCCCGCCTTGTTGACCACGACCACGGGCTGCCCCAGCAGCCCATGCGCCGCGGCGGCCAGGTTGCGCGCCGCCATGTCGGCGTCGCCGCCCGCGCTGAAAGGAACGATGAGCTGTATCGGCTTGGCGGGATAAGCCTGGGCGGCGGCAAGCCCGGTACAGGCGCCCCATACACAAATCGCGGCGCGAGCAAAGGCAGCCGGCCGAAGGCCGGAGAGGCTGATCATGGGATTCTCCTGTCGAGCGGGGGAACGAAACTACGCGATGAAACGACGTGGCTACGGAACGGCGGGACTGCGGGATGCGACGGGGTTGCGTGGTGCGACGGGGCTGCGTTGTGCGACGAGCTACGTTGTGAGGCGAGGCTGCGTTATGCGGCGGGACTACGTTGTGCGACGGGATTGCATTGTGAAGCGGGACTGCGTTGTGCAACGGGACTAAAAGTGCGCAGGCGCTGCGCTGAACAATGGGACTGCTAAACGAGACCAGACTGCGGCCGGCGCGATGCCCGCGGCTTACGCCTGCTGGTTCATCCCCATGCGGGCATGCGTCACGGACTGCGGCTCAATGCCCGCCGGCGGACGGACCAGACGCGTTGAACACGGGCGCGGCCTCTCCCGCCATCGAGACATTGATGCATGCCGGCAAGCCGCTGTCCGCCGCTCGCGCCAGCGCCGCGCCCAGGCTCTGCGCGTCGTCCGCCGCGAAACCCGCCCCGCCCAAGGCCGACGCCACCTCGTCATACCTGGCCGTCGGCGACAGCTCGCAGCCGATCAGCCGTTGCGGGCCATAGCTGCGCAGCTGGATCAGATGCTCCGCGTTCCAGCGCAGGTCATTGCCGATCACCGCGATGACCGACGCCTGCTCGCGCACCGCCGTGTCCAGCTCCATCAAGTGAAAACCCGCCGTGCCATCCCCCATCAGGACCAGCACCGTCGCACCGGGCCGCGCGATCTTGGCCGCGATGGCATAGCACACGCCCGCGCCGATGGCCCCCGACATGCCGTTGATGATGCGCACCGGCGCGCTGCAATAGGCCTGCGCCCACTGCCCGAACTCGCCGCCATCGCAGACCACCACGGGATCCGGCGCGGACGCCAGAAACGCCTGCACCGTCTCGCACAAGGCGCGCGGCCCCAGCGCCGCGCCCGCCGACGCGGCAGGCTCCGGCTTGCCGCGATAACGCAGCGCCTCATCCACCCGCGCCCGCCACGCCGCGCGCGCCGCCGACGGCTGCGCCGCCCGCAAGGCGGACAAGGCCGCGATGGCATCGCCCTGCACTGCCAGCGCCAGCCGCTCGCCCAACAAACGCTGCGCGCGTTCCAGCATCGCGGCATCCGGGTCGATCACCACGACCCGCGCCTGCCCGCCCAACGCCGCCGCGCCGCCAAAGCCCAAAGTGAAGTCCAGGCACTTGCCCGCCAGCACGATCAGATCCGCATCGGGAATGACCGCCGCCAGCGCGCCCAACGAAGGATCCTTCAGGCCGCGCGGGCTTTCCATGGGGATGACGCGCAGGTCCTGCGCCTCCTCCAGCTGCCGGCAGGCGGCGCGCGCATGCCAGCGCGCGGCGCTCGGGCCCGCCAGCACCAGCGGACGCTGCGCCGCGTGCAGCAGTGCGGCCAGCCGGTCCAGCGCGCCCGTGGCGAACGGCGCGATCGGCTGCGGCGCTGCCGGCGGCAGTTCCTGCAAGCCGGTCTCGGCCGTCAACAGATCGAACGGCAGCGCCAGATGCACCGGGCCGCGCCTGGGCGCCAGCGCCTGCCCGACCGCGCGGTCCAGCGCGGGATGCAATTCCCCCACGCTCATCGGACGCAGCGACAGCTTGGTCATCGCGCGAGTGATTGCCACCTGGTCCAGCTCCTGGAACGCGCCCTTGCCGTCTTCCGCCACGGACGAATCGCCGGAGATCAGCAGCACGGGGCTTTCCGCCTGCAACGCCGAATACAGCGGCGCCAGCCCATTGGTCAGGCCCGGCCCCGCCGTCAGCATCGCCACGCCCAGCTCGCCGGTCATCTGCGCCCAGGCATCCGCCATGTACACCGCCGCCGCCTCGTGCCGCACGTGAACGATGCGGATGCCCGAGTCGATACAGGCGTCGTACAGCGGCATGATCTGATTGCCGGACAGGCTGAAGATGGTCCTGACGCCCAGGCGATGCAGCATACGGATGATCAACTGGGATCCAAGCACCTGAGTCTCCTGTGGCGTCGTCCGGGACATGGCCGGGCGCGGTTTGGCGGGGATGGGGAGCGGCCAGTGTAATGAGCAATGGCGCGGGTTTGGTTGGGGAATTTTGAAGCTAGGGGGTGGGCGCGGAAATGGAACGGGCCGCCTTGGGGGTGGCGGCCCGGGATGTGCTGCGTTGCCTTGATGGGAGGTGGCTGTTGCGGCCTGTGGGTTGATTGGCCGGTTGGTTTGTTGGGTTATGGACTTATTGGATTACCGGCGGCGCGTCGTGTGTTTCTGTGCAATGCGCCAGCGCCAGACCGGATTCGCGGGCCTGGTCCAGCATGGATTCGGTCAGCGTGCCGATGTGGTCGCATAGGCTTTCGACGCCGCCCAGCAGGGTAGCTACGGTCCAGGCGTCCAGAGGTTGCGAGCCGGTGGCGTCGGGTTCGGATGCGCTGTTGCCGACCATGCGGGCGATGGTTTCGATGGCGTAGCGGGTGCGGTCCAGGTGTTGGAGATGGGAGAGCGCGACCAGGCCGTGTTCGGGGTCGGTGTCCAGGGACCAGGGGTTTTGGGTTAGGGGGTGATTCGTCATGGATGCCTCCGGTGAGTTGAGAACCCGCGCCCCACTTCCAAATGGGGTGGGCGGGCACGAGACGAGGTTGGAAGACCGGTCTCACCGACCCGGCGTGCGCAAGCGCACCCTCGCCAGGGCCCGCCCATAGGGACGTGCAGAGGCGAGCGGACATGAAAAGGCCGTCATGAAGACGGCCGTCCGCCTGGTGAAGTGTACCGGCTTCCAAACCGGGCTACCGTTGGTGGGGTAGTGGGAGAAATATACGAAGAAAGGACTTCTTTCGTCGACGGATTTCAACTTCTGAGGCAGATCTAGGACCAAGCTACCGGGGCAATTCAGATTCAGCGACGGCTTCCGACCCAGAAGAGACACATGGTGTCATGAAAGCATCACTGCAAAGCGGTCGTTCAATAACGCAACCTCCCACTGCTGAACCGGATCTTCAGAGCGGGGCTACCTCGTCAAAGCACTAGCCAGGCTGCAATCCGCAGTGGGCCTCTGTAAAGCCAGGACGATTCATACTTGCGTCTTTTCCACGCAGTGGAGGGATAGGGGAAATGGGCACGAACGTTAAGCAGGTCATTGAAGAGCTCAGCGCAATCATCGGCGCACAGCAAGAGCTTCTACGGTTAACACTTTGGGTGATGTCTCAAGGGCCTGCGGACTTTTTCGGCCACGAGGTCACTTGTCGCTTGGAACGGGACCAAGCGCGTGCCGCGACCGCTACTTCCCTAGGAGCAGGTCAGTCGATCAACACGATCTTAGCGGGCTCGGCAAACGTAGGAATTCCCGTGCGGGACCTATATCCCATCACGCGCGCAGTAGTTGAAGGCTTCATCAACGCATCATTCTTCGTGACGCAGCCGGTCGAGGTTTCCGAACGCGCCATGAAGCACAAAGATTATGCGGCCTGGAAGCATACAAACCGTTCAATCGGTAACGGCGATTTTGCGTTCAGACTGAACTCTGATCCGGACCCTAAGGCAACGGCCGACAAGTTGTTCCCTGAATTCACAGGCAAAGGTCGAGACTCCTGGAGCTCGTTGGACGCGCCTTCCAAGATCAACCGCATTGGCAAGGTCGATGACCGCTCTGGCGGCGCCCTTTTGGGTGCTTACGCTCTTGTATATGCCGTCTCCTCGGAGATCATTCACGGTTCTGTGTACGGCATGAGCTACTTCATGAGTGCGCACAACCCGCGGAAAGAGAGTGTCGAAGCCTTTCAGGCGGGCACAGAGGCGCAGGTGGTTGATATCCTGACCGCCGTCGCCCACGCAATCAGCGGCTTTCTTTCGGCCTTCGCAACAGTCCACGAATGCAAACCGTTGGCCGACATCGAGCGGGAATTGTTCCGCCGTATGTATAAGGCTGTCAGCGGCGAAGAGCTTAATGACAAGCCGGGGACACCACCTTCAGTAGACAAGCGGGACAGCTGACGAGAACCGAGCAGCCGACCCACTGCGGACGCTCACGGGCGACCGAATATGGCCGACAGTGGACACTGTTCGCGGGAGTGTCAGAAATTCCGTGTTCAAGGCGGGCTTAGGAATTACACAGAAGGCCTGATGAACCGTTCCTGATAGAGGATAGCGAATTGGTTCATGGCCGGCTTCCAATCGCGAGCCGGCCGTCCCCAATCTGCGGTGATATTGCGCAGGGCCAGCCAGATCAGCTTTGTTGCCGCATCGTCAGACGGGAAATGGCCTCGCGTCTTGATGATCTTGCGCAACTGGGCATTGATGCTCTCGATGGCGTTGGTCGTATAAATCACTCGGCGCACCTCTGGCGGAAATGCGAAGAAGGGAATCACGCGATCCCAGGCGCTGCGCCACGCGGCGCGGATCGTCGGGAATTTCTGCCCCCAGGGGCCTTCGGAGAAGGCATCAAGCTCAGCCTCGGCTGTCTCGGCGCTCGTGGCGGTATAGATCGGCCGAATGGCTGCGGCAAGTGCCTTGCGGTCCTTCCAGGTCGCGTAATCCAGGCTGTTGCGGATCAGATGCACGATGCAGGTTTGCAGCGTGGTCGCGGGAAAGACAGCGGCCAGGGCCTCGGGCATGCCATTCAAGCCATCGGTCACGGCGATCAGGATATCGCCCACGCCTCGGGTCTTCAGATCATTGAAGACCTTCATCCAGAACTTGGCGCCTTCGGTGCCCTCGATCCAAAGGCCAAGAATGTCGCGTGAACCATCGGGCAACACACCCAGCGCCAGGTAGATGGCCTTGTTGCGTACGACCGCATCCTGGCGGATCTTGACCCGCAGCGCATCAAAGAAGACGACCGGGTACATCGGTTCCAGAGGCCGAGACTGCCAGGCAGTGACCTCGGCCATGACTTCATCGGTCATTGAACTGATGAACTCCGGTGAGACCTCGGTGGCATATTGCTCCAGCAGAAATCCCTGGATCTCGCGCACCGTCATGCCTCGGGCGTACATGGCGACGATCTTGTCGTCAAAACCGGTAAAACGCCGTTCGTGCTTGGGGATAAGCAGCGGTGCGAAGCTGCCGTCGCGGTCGCGCGGCACCTCGATACGCACAGGGCCTTCCTCGGTGAGCACCGTCTTGGCGCCCTTGCCATTTCACTGGTTGGCGACATCGGCCGGCTTGGCCGCCCCGCTCGGATAGCCTAGATGATGGTTCATCTCGCCTGCGAGCGCTCGCTCAATCAATGCCTTCTTGAAGGCCAGAGACGCAGCGTTGATGGCTCAGGCCGTCATCGGGCCGTTACCGAACGACTCCAACAACTCACGGGGAATAGCCGGCAGATCCGCCAGCTTGGACTTCGGGGTGCGAAGCATACATACTCCTTGGACGTATGTTATGCCTTGAACACGAAATTAATGACAGGCCCAACCTCCTCGCCAAAACACTAAATATCTAGGACGAAACGACAAGAACCTTTCGCTTCCAGCAGGAGCTTTCATACTTTTAAACGAAAAAAATTCAAATTTAATCAGCACTGATACCCCACGCCCAGCCACATCGACAAAACCGATAGTGATGAACTATTTCTCTGCCATAAATTTGGCAAAAAACCACCCGTTCTTAATATTCTTAGAAATTTAAACATCCATGGCACGCGAGAACTTCTCGAGGAATGTGCGCAACAAGATTGCTCACAGCGCAGGACATCAATGCAGTTTCCCCGGCTGCAATCAGAGGACAGTGGGACCTGGCCCTACGTCCGAGTACATTTCGAATAGCGGCTATGCTGCACATATATTTTCTGCATCCAAAGGTGGCCCTCGTGGGCAAGGTGGATTATCCCCAGCCGAAATTAGAGGAGCTAGCAATGGCATTTGGCTATGCGGAAGACACGCAAAATTAGTCGACAACAACAAAGGAGCAGCATATCCTGCTGAGACACTCCTAAGCTTCAAAGCGCTACACGAGGCACGTGTTCAACTTGAGCATGAAGGCTTATATCCTCCTATCGGATGGCTTCATGAACTCGAAATAGTTAGGAGCCCACTGTTCGAATCGGGTCAAAAATTCCAGCTTAGTAAGTTAAATCTTATATACGGACCCAACTCAACAGGAAAAACAGCAATTACAGAATGGATTAGCGGCTTCTTTGACCCATCAGAACTCGACCGATGGGTAACCACACGAAAAGAAAATCTCGATCTTCGACTATCTATCCTGAATCCTAAGCCACAAAGGATGCGATTAACCGCTCGAGACTTACAAATAAAATACGACATCGATGGAAGATTTGTTTCTTTCATTCCACTAGGATTTAGAATAATAAAACCCCAAGCTTTGGACTTTTCAATCTCCGATGATATTGAGATGTTTGCCCAATCCCTTGGATTTCCAAGCATGACAATTGAGTCTCTATTCGATGACGTCAATCAATTTCCCTACAGCACAGTCACAAATCTCCGTATCGAGTTCGCCACAGATAATGACGATATACTCACCGATCAACGTACTGTACTAGGCGACGTACAAGGCACTACTCCCGGATTGCGGTTTCGGCTGTTGAGCTCATATGAACAAGGACAGGTCATGATTGAGTTCGCCACAGCTGCAGCCCGACTTTCTGGAAGATACTGCCCTACCCTATTGATTTTAGATGGAATTATGTCCAGTATATTCGAGGGCTTTTTTCGACCTGTACTCCCACCATCTACTCGACCCAACAAATCAGTTTCAGACATTGATGTGTGCAGCAGACTACGAGCTCGACCTTGATAAGATTAGATGGAATGGTTGGCAGACTATCCGCCTTGAAGGAAAACCTCCTTCCGTAATATTTAATCAAGACTTTCGCCCAACATGAAGTCATTTCTATTGAACAGAAATCCAACTCAACAAATTGACGACACGACCCATCCCGTAGGCCATGCGCACCCGCCCTGCACAAAGAAACCTTCACCCGAGAAAAATATATATTTATTCTAACTGACGACAACTTTACATAATCACTTCAAATCAACATCAACACCTTTATTTTCATAGAGGGTTTCCACAAAATAACCAAAAAGATATGGATTTGTGCCCTCAAAGCGCAACTAATCATAAAAATAAAAATGTAGAAAATGGAGAACCCAGGCCGAACATCAGATAAAACATGACTAAACCATAAAAATTATCAAAGAATGCCCCCCCCCAGCAGTCCGCTTCCTCAACGACGGAATTATTATAAATATCGACCAAATCGCTGCCCTCCCTCCATCGCGTCAATACACTTCTCTCTAATGACGATTAATCTTAGATCTCTAGGCGTTAAGCTATCGAAATACCGCGATCAGCTCACACAGACACTTGAGGAAGTAGCGATAGCCACAGGCATCGAAATTAGTCGCCTAACCTCGATCGAACATGGTTTGCTGGAGCCAACTGGCGATGAGGTTCTCATTCTGGCTGATTACTATCGCTGCGACTTTAAGTATTTCATCAGCAACGAAAAATCAGCACCTTTCGAACAGACAGAAACCCTCTATCGCGCGTATGGCCGAGACTTTTCGAAGGAAGATCGCGCTTCGGTCCAAGAGTTTCTCTACCTCTGCGACACGGAGGAATTTCTGATGCGAGAACTTGGAAGGACAACACAATCTTTCAGCTACCTGCCGACCGGCACCTACTTCAAAGGGCATGGGGAAGCCGCGGCGGTCGCATTCCGTAAGGCTATGGGCCACAGCGATCGAGAAGTGCCTCGAGACATCTATCGGGAATTCCGCTCCGTCGGGTTGCATATTTTTCGTCGAAAACTCGGCAACTCCGCGATCTCAGGTCTGTTCGTCAGGCATCCCACCGCGGGAAAATGCGCCTTGGTGAACTACAGCGAAGATCTTTATCGGCAGCGATTCAGTGCTGCCCATGAAATGGCACATGCTATTTTCGACAGCGACACAGGGCCAAGTGTCACCTATGTCAAGACAAACAGAACCGACAGACTGGAGAATCGTGCTAACCGCTTTGCGTCCTGCTACCTCATACCGCCCGAGGTGTTACGCAATCTCCCTAAATCCACGGTTTGGAGCGAAGAAAACACACAACATTGGGCTAACGAATTCCGAGTGAGTTGCGACGCTCTGGGCATTGCCCTCAAAGAAGCAAGCCTCGTCGACGTAGAATCTAGTAATCGCATTCGACGCTTTCGAGTGCCCCGCGAGGCCAAACACGACCCGGAACTTCCCGCGAGCCTCAATAAAGCGCAGCGCGCGCGAAAGGCCGCGCTACTGGAGCGAGGCCTTTCAGATTACTACGTGGGACTCTGCTTCGACGGATACTCGCAGGAAGTGATCAGCCTCGGTCGCCTCGCTGAGGCCCTCCTTTGCAGTCGCGGAGAACTAGGCGATCTGGCGAGACTTTATGGACGAAGTTTGCATGGCAATTGATCCCTCCAAGTTTCATCCATTTAATGTGACCGACACCTGTTCGGTCTGGAATATTCTTTCTTCGGCCCGTCTGCGTTCCGCCGCTAAAGATGCTCGTTGCGACTTCTGTATAACCTCATTCGTATACTACGAGTGCATGATCAAACCGAGAAAATCCGCAACGGAGGCCGATTACGAACTGCGCAGACGTCTGCAAGTGGAGCAACGTAGCGGGTCTTTCGCAGCGCACTCATGCAGCATCGGAGATCTTCAAGATGTGATGTCTCTTGAAGATCGCAAGCGGTTGGGTATGGGCGAGATTTCCTCCATAGCATTTGCCATGAGAATCGGCCAAGCCGTACTAACTGACGACCAGAAGGCGCGAAAACTCGCGCATTCCGCCGGCCACAAACTAGTTCAGACTACCCCCCATTTGTTCTCATGGTTGATTTTCATGCGAAAGCTGGGAGACTCGGACGTCCCGATAGTCGTTGACCAGCATAGGGCACTAGGAGGCGACTTGGCACCACACTTAGATCAGGCCTACGGATTGGCGTTGCAATGCCAACTGAATGCGCGTTCTACTACTCTCCCTATCCTACCGTTCGACTCCTCGTCAACGAAAGATCAGCCGGATCAATGCGATTGATTTCCGATTTTCAAACCAGAAAAAATTTATTATTGAATAACGGTATTTTTTGAATTTTCACGACGTTCGATTGACCACGGGCCTGGAACACTCCATTGGCAAAACCCATACTCAGGCACAGCGAAGATATTCTAGGATTCTCTCTATGCGTCAACCCAAAATTAATTCTTGGCCGAACCGAAAGCTGCACTCTCCGTAAGCAAATTATGTTCCCTTTTCGTTCTTGGCGGCCTTAGCTTCCGTTGAGGCACATTAGCCTACATCGACCTCATCTAAGCACCTTTGCCATATTGCTCATCAAACCCTCGACTCATCTACGAAATGCCTCAACCCGTCGCCTGCCATCACCGCCCGTGCCTTTTCGCACTGGCCCTGACCACCCTATCCCTAGTCAGTACCCAATCCTACGCCGCCCCCCGCACCATCTACACCGGCCCCCTCCAAGGCGCCGGCACCATCGTCCTAGAACTAGACGCCCCTCCCACTCCATCCAACAGCCCCCTAACCGGCCGCTACTTCTACCCCGCCCACGGCACAGACATTCCCC
>NZ_JCBANH010000128.1:0-15567 GCF_059760925.1 Achromobacter sp. 1011791174 | reverse complement strand
CGCGGGCGCGGCTGCGCGCCGCGCCGGCCTGATGTGCAAAGCGCTGCTGGAATTTTTCATGCGCGGCAGTGTAGCAATACCGCCGCGTCCGCGCGCCGGGCCAGCGCGCTAACGCCGCACGCGCTCGTAAGCCTGGTTCATGCGTTCGCGGGCCGCCGTTTCATGCGCATAGGCGCGGTCATAGCTTTCCAGGCAACCCATCGTGGGGTTGGGCCATTTGATCGCGGCGATCGCGGCGGTGAGTTCGTCGCGCGCGCGCTGCCATTCCTTGACCGCTGCATACCATTCCTTGGCGGTGTCCATAGAACGTCTCCCCTATGTGCACAGCCCCATCGTATTCCTGCGCAACGCGTTTGCATCTAGGTAATTCGCACTAGCTCGCCCCGCTTGCGGCATGCCTGCCACAACCTGCTTTCGACCGCTCCGATTCCCGAGAGGGTTAACCCGGAACATGCCGCCCGCCCCGGCATCCGGTCACGGAACCCGGGGCGCAAACGCATGTCGAACCACGCGATTCCAACGGTCACATCACGTTGTGACGCATATTGACGTCAACCCGTACTGACTCGCGGCCCCGGCAAATGCTACTGTTCCGCCTATGCAAGGAGTTCATGCAATGGATCAGAAAACCAAGCCCTGGGCTTTTCCCAAGCCTCACCCGGAAAACACCCCTCGCGGCGAACGCAACAAGCAAGAGTTCGATGTTGCGCCAGACACCCGGAAACCCGCGCCCAAGGCGCGTCTGAAGGAAAGCGCCCAGCGCGCAGGCAGCGCACGCTCATAGTCCGCGCACGTCACCACGCCAGCCGCGCCGGCCGCGGCATCCGCAGTCCTGGATCCCATCCGCCACGGCGCCCCGCCGTCCGGCAAGCTCCACGTACAAGGCCCCCTCTTCCTTCTTCCGACGCGCGCCTGCGCGCTCGCCCCATCGCCGAAAACAAGGGGAACTCAGTATTCGCCCGGGGCCAGCCGGTCCGCCAGATAGCCCTGCGCGTCCGGCGCGGCCCGCATCATGTTGCGCACCCAGGCATCGCGCTCATGCCCGATCACGGCAAGCTCCCAGACGCAGGCCAGGAACGGCGCCTGCACCGTCTTGAAATCTGCCTGGCTGGACAGCGGCGCGGACAGCAGTTTCTGGCAGACGATGCCGCCGGCGCGCCACCAGTCGACCAGCAGCCACACCGCCTCCTCGCCAACATGCGCGATGCAATAGCCCAGGCCATGGAAACCCGCGTCGCGCTCGACCTCTTGCAGCACGCCGAACGCCTTGCGGCGGGCCGCCGCCGCGATCTCGGCCGGCAGGATCGGCACGGCGGCATCGCGGTCTCGATGGATGGCGTAGGCCTTCAGGGCCGCGCCCGCCTCTTCCCAGACGCCGACGCAGGCCATGCGGCGCGGCACATAGATCTCGGGCGCGGGCGGCGTCCAGGAAGACGCGGCGGCGGATTGCGTGCTCATGCAAAGCTCCTGTCTGGATGGCCTGGCGTTCAGGCGATGAAACCGGCCGCGCGGAACACGCGGTCGTAGATGTCGCGCACCACGTCCTGCTTGCGCTGGTTGTACTGCGTCATGTCCTGCGTATCGTTGGCCGCGCCCTGCTTGGCCTGTGCATACCGCTGCCGGTCCTCGGCGCTGCCGCGCAGCCAGTCGCGGAACATGCGATGGCGGATCGCCTCGGGGCAGTCAGGGCCGAACACGTGCAGGTTCACGCGCGGCGAGGCCAGTTGCAGGCAGCGGTGCTGGTGCCAGGACGGCTCGCGCACGCGCAGCTCGTAGCCCAGGCTCTCCAGGGCCGGCACGTACAGGTCCTCGCGCGTGGGGTCGGCCACGGCCACGTCGATATCGATGACCGGCTTGGCCGGCAGGCCCGGCACCGAGGTGGAGCCGATGTGCTGGATGTCCAGCGCGACCGGGCCCAGCGCGCGGCGCAGGTCGGCCGCCAGCCCGTCATAGCGCGCCGGCCATTCCGGGTCATAGGCCACGATGGCGATGGATTCCGGCGCGGGCTTGCCGCGGACCCAGGGGTTCTCGTCCGGGTCGGAATCATAGTGGCGCATGATGGCTTCGGGGGTGGGCATGGGCATCGCGAACTCCTGGGAAGCACGCCAGCATACCCGAGCCCAGCCGCCCGTCAGGCGCGCATCAGCCCCTGGTGTGCTCCCGCGCGGGCTGCACGCGGCGCCAGCCCGCGGTTTCGTCACGCTTGTCGTGGGTGTACTCCCACTCCGTATCGCAACGCGCGCAGACGAACAGCTCCTGGCGCGCGCCCTTGCGAGCCGCCTCCATGCTGCGCACTTCGCCCAGGCTGACCAGGTGTGGATGGCCCGCCGCGCCGCGCTTGTCGGGTTCGATCGCCGAGCAATCATTGCAGGTTGCCATGCTCCACTCCTTTCATTTTTCTTTCATTGAGAGGACATGCTAGGAAATCGAAGCGGGACGATGTTCAGCAATTCTCACCAAAAAGTGAACGGCGTCCACCCCAATTCGCCTGGCCCCGCTCGGGGTTTCTTGCCATCGAGGCCCCCTCCATGACGCCACGGCATGCTTGTGCTAGCGTAGTCTCCCCTCAATTCCCGCTACCCACCCGCCATGGCCCTGTTCAACCTGGCCGATGCCGCCGACCGCCTTCCCCACGCATGGAAATCGGCCATCCTCGCCCGCTCCGGTGACTGCAACATCAAGATCCTGAAAATGGACCGGCAGCCCTATCCGGACGAAACGCATGACTACAACGAGGCGCTGATCGTCGTCAGCGGCATGCTGCGCCTGTCGGTCGCGGGCGAGACAATCGAGGTGAAGGCGGGCGACATGTACGTGGCGCAGGCGGGCGTGCCCCATGCGGTGTTGGAGGGCAGCCATGGGGTGCTGATGATCGTGGATCCGGTCGAGGATGAATGCTGACGACGCCATGGTGGACCCACAACAACTGAACAAGCGCATCGACCTCATGAAAAATGAGGCGCAAGCGTACATATTGGCGCAAAAGCAGGATTTCGATGCCGCTTTTTCGTCGGACAGCTGCTTGCCTCCGAAGAAGCAGAAGGACTTTGAGAAAACCCTGAGTTCAGTAGCTGATCGCCTGGTTCGATGTCACCGGCGCGCCTCAACGATCCGATTACATCAGCCGATATCTTGCTGGCTTGAGCGACATCCCGGATAAAGCGAAATATCTGGAGCATTCCGACACAGGCAAGCTGATGACTCAGCGATGGTGAAGAAC
The DNA here is from genome assembly GCF_059760925.1 of Achromobacter sp. 1011791174. Taxonomy (NCBI): domain Bacteria; kingdom Pseudomonadati; phylum Pseudomonadota; class Betaproteobacteria; order Burkholderiales; family Alcaligenaceae; genus Achromobacter; species Achromobacter sp. 1011791174. Next base: position 12,347 of record NZ_JCBANH010000128.1, on the reverse strand, counting down.
CGGTCCGTCGATATCGACCCCACGCACAGCTTGCGTGCGTTTCTGAGAGCCGAGCATGGCTACGCCGACATCGTCGAAAACCTGTACACGAAAGACGTTGCGCCCTTCTCTGCCCTGCTCGAACGCGCCCTGCATTACCGGGTTGGCTCGTCGATTACCGAGAACGGAGAATTCAGGACCGCTATCGCCTTTCACCTCATTCCCAGATAGAAAAAGCGATAGCGCAAGAATGGCTGGATCGCAAGACGGCTGAGGAAATGATGTGAAGCTGCGCGGCAGCTGTCCGCCGCGATTAGAATACCCGCACCCCCCAATACCGTTGGGCCATTGCACGGAATCTTCATGAAAGACGTTCGCACCTTCACATTCGCGCTCGCGGTCGTTGCCGTCATGCTTGCCCTGGCCAATCCCGCCGCGGCGGAACAGGGATGCGCAGATGGCTACAAGCCCACGCCCACGCAGAACGGCGTTGAATGCCGACCGGTTCCCGGTCTGTACAGAGGATCGGGCGCAGGGGCCGCCCCCCAGGTCCGCTGGGAGGAACGCTGGGGTGCGATCGTCATGGATGCCGCTTCCGGCATGACCGGCATCGGCGGCAGCCAGCCCACCGAGGAAGCCGCCATCCAGGCCGCCACGGCCATGTGCCAGCGCAAGGGCGGCAAGAACTGCCGCGTCGACATCACCTATTCCAATCAATGCGGCGCACTCGCCTGGGGCAGCAGCCATGCCGTCTCGGCCCGTGGGCGGACGCTGGAAATCGCGTCCAAGTTCGCCATCGACGCCTGCGAGAAAACGACCGGCAAGAAGTGCGAGGTCTTTTTCTCCGATTGCAGCTTGCCGGTGCGGGCCCAGTAGTCAGGACGCGCTTCGATCCTTCACGCTTCGATCTTTCAAGATCCCGCTCGATTTTTCTTCTTATGGCGGCGGAATAAAAAAGGCGCTTAGAGTGATCTAAGCGCCTGATTTCACTGAATTCTTGGGGTGGCTGATGGGACTCGAACCCACGACAACCGGAATCACAATCCGGGACTCTACCAACTGAGCTACAGCCACCACTGGTACTGCTTTTTTTCCTGCTTTTTTCTTCCACCGCCCCAGTGATTTTCATCACCCGGCAGCAAAGAAGCGAAATTCTAGCACAGTTTTTTCCGCGCGCGTAAGCCCTCTCCCCGACTCGCCGCAATCCGACATCTTGCTATCCTTGCGGCTGGCCCATTTTCGGGTTGGTCCATCGTGGGCCGGCCCATCTCGGAGACACGCTGACCGCCCATGGACCTGCACGCCATCCTGCTCGAATACTGGCCGCATATCGTGTTCGTCGTCAGCCTGGCGGCCGGCGCCGGCGCCGCCGTGCATGCGGCCATGACCAAGCAGGACGTGCGCTCTGCCATCGGCTGGGTGGGCCTGACGCTGCTGTCGCCGCTGTTCGGCGCGCTGATCTATGTCGTGGCGGGCATCAACCGCATCCGCAAGACGCGACTGTCGCAGCAGCGCGACGAGGCCATGCTGGAGGACGCGGCGCAGGTCGAGACCGCGCCTGTCGACGTCGCGCCGATCTCCGGCTCGCAATTCGCCTCGCTCAAGGTGCTGGGCGACCAGGTCAGCCGTTTCCGGCTGCTGGGGGGCAACGCGGTCCTGCCGCTGGCCGGCGGCGACGAAGCCTACCCGGCCATGCTGCAGGCGATCCGTGACGCCAGCCACGCGGTGGCGATGCAGAGCTATATCTTCGACAACGACCCCATCGGCCGCGAGGTGGCGCAGGCGCTGATCGAAGCGCATGAGCGCGGCGTGCAGGTACGCGTGCTGATCGACGCCATCGGCTCGCGCTATTCGCGCCCGCCCATCGTGCGCATGCTGGCGCGCGGCGGCGTGCCGGTGGCGCGCTTCATGACCAATCCGCTGGGCGTGCTGCGCATGCCCTACGCCAACCTGCGCAGCCACCGCAAGGTTCTGGTGGTGGACGGGCGGGTGGGCTTCACCGGCGGCATGAACGTGCGCGCCGCCTTCGTCACCGCGCTGTCCGGCGCGGACACCAATGCCGACACGCATTTCCGTCTGGAAGGCCCCATCGTCACGCAGCTGATGTCGGTGTTCGCGCATGACTGGAACTTCACCACGCACGAATCGCTGCCGCAGCGCCCCTGGTTCGATCCCGACGCCGCGCCCGCCGGTTCGATTCCGGTGCGCTGCGTGCCCTCGGGCCCAGACCGCGCGCTGGGCAGCACGCACAACATGCTGCTGGGCGCGCTGGCGGTGGCCCAGCGCCACGTGCGCATCCAGTCGCCCTACTTCCTGCCGGACCAGACCTTGATCGGCGCGCTGGCCACGGCGGCGCGGCGCGGCGTCGTGGTGGACATCGTGATTCCCGGCAAGAACAACCTGCGGCTGGTCGACTACGCCATGACCGCCCAGCTGGATCAGGTGGTGCGCACCGGCTGCCGCGTCTGGCGCTCGCATGGCGCCTTCGACCATTCCAAGCTGATGACGGTGGACGACGCCTGGACCTATGCCGGCTCGTCCAACCTGGACCCGCGCAGCCTGCGGCTGAACTTCGAGCTGGACACCGAGATCTACGATCCCGGCGTGTCGCACGGCCTGGGCGCGCGCATCGACGGCATCATCGGACAGGCCCGCCGCGTGACGCTGGAAGACCTGCAGCAGGCGCCCTTCGCCAAGCGCCTGCGCAACAAGGTGATCTGGCTGGCCACGCCTTATCTCTGACACGGCCCGCGCAAGCGGTCCCAACTCTCTGACGCATTCCTCGCGGGCCGTCCCGCCAAGCGCCGGCGCGCCGGCCGCGGGCCGGACGGTTCCCGCGCGCAGGCCGCGACGCTGGGAGTAAGATCTACGCCACAACAAACACCCTATAAATGGCAGGAGCAGTGGAAGATGGCGAAAGTCGGCATGGTTGGAATCGGCCTCATGGGCCATGGCATCGCGAGCAATCTGGTCAAGCATGGCCACGAACTGACGGTGCTTGAGCATCCGGGGAACCAGCCCCTGGACGCATTGAAGGCCGCGGGCGCGACCAGCTGCGCCGACGGCGCCACGCTGGCGGCGCGTTCCGACGTGATCATCCTGTGCGTCACGGGCAGCCCGCAAGTCGAGGCCGTGCTGCTGTCGCCGGGCGGCGTGCTCGAGGGCCTGCGCCCCGGCGCCGTCGTCATCGACTGCTCCACCGCGATCCCCTCGTCCACCCAGAAGGTCGCGCAAGCGGTGACCGACAAGGGCGGACGCTTCCTCGACGCGCCCATGACCCGCACGCCCAAGGAAGCCGCCGAAGGCCGGCTGAACCTGCTGGTCGGCGGCGACGCCGCGTTGTTCGCCGAATGCAGGCCGCTGCTGGCCTGCTTCGCCGAGAACATCAGCCACGCCGGCCCGGTCGGCGCCGGCCATCGCATGAAGCTGCTGCACAACTACGTGTCGCTGGGCGTGATCGCGCTGCTGTCCGAGGCCGCCGCCTGCGCGCTGCGCGCCGACATCGACCCGGCCGTGTTCGCGGACGTGCTGGGCAAGGGCGGCGGCGGCGGCGTGGCGCTGGAACGCCTCAAGCCCTATCTGCTGGAACAGGATCCCTCGTCGCTGAAGTTCTTCATGTCGAACGCGGAAAAGGACCTGTCCTACTACAACACCATGGCGCAGGAAACCGGCGCGGCGCGCGACATCGGCCAGGCCGTGCTGGACACCTATGCGCAGGCCGTCAAGCAGGGCGGCGGCGAGCGCTACGTGCCCGAGCTGGTGTCGCTGCTGCAGGAAGGCGCGGCGCGCTGACAGGAGGCGGGAACGCTCAGCCGCCCGCCGCGGCCGGCGCCAGCGGCGCGCCGCGCTGCGGCAGCCGCAGCGCGATTCCCGCCGCCAGCAGCAGCAACACGCCCGCCGCGCCGAAGGCGATCCAGTGCGTGCCATAGCGCTCGAAGGCCCAGCCGCCCAGCCATGAGCTGATCATGCCGCCCACCTGGTGTCCCAGGTAGGCCAGGCCGTACAGCAGTCCCACCAGCCGCACCCCGTACACGTCCGCCAGGATGGCCGAGGACAGCGCGATGCTGCCGGCCCAGACGATGCCGCCCACGGACGCCGCCAGGTACAGCTCCCAGTGCGTGCCCACCATCACCAGCGCGAAAAAGCCCAGGCCGCGCACGCAATAGATCACCGCCAGGATGTTGCGCCGTTCCAGCTGGTCCGACAGCCGCCCCAGCACCAGCGTGCTGAAGATCGCCACCAGGCCGATCAGGCCGATGCCCAGCGCGCTGGTGGACGCGTCGAAACCGTGGTCCATCAGCATGGGCATGCCGTGCGTGCCCAGCAGGTTCATGCTGAAGCCGCAGGCGAACAGCCCCAGTGCGATCTGCCAGAACGGCACCGAGGCCAGCGCGTCGCTCGCCTTGACGGTGGATGGCGCGCGCGCCGCCGGACGCGCCTGCGCGCCGGCGGGCCGGTCGATGATCTGGTGCGGCAGCAGGTCGGTATGCGCGGGCGCCTGGTCGCGCATCACGAACAGCGCCGAGGGCACGGTCACCAGCGCGAACAGCGCGGCGAAACCCAGCATGGTCTCGCGCCAGCCGACGGCGGCGATCGCGTAGGTGAGCAAGGGCGTCATCAACGCGATGCCGGCCATGGAGCCGGTGGACAGGAAGAACAGCGCCATGCCGCGCTGGCGCGTGAACCAGCGGCTGATGACCGGCGTCAGCGCCACCGGGCTGGTGAAGCCCAGCCCCACCGACAGCGCCACGCCGAAAGCCAGCAGGAACTCGATCGGGCCGCGCGCATTGACGGTCCAGACACAGGACGCGACCACGATGGCCGCGCCGGTCAGCAGCACGAAGCGCGTGCCGCGCGTGCCGGCCAGGTAGCCGGCCACCGGCATGGCCAGGCCGTAGCACAGCATGCCCACCGCCACGATGCCCGACAGTTCGCTGCGCGAGAATCCCAGCGTCTGGGTCATGGGCAGGAAGAAGGGCCCGATGCCCATGCGCAATCCCACGGTGAGCAGGGTCAGCACGGTGGCCGCGCCCACGATGTTCCAGCCGAAATACCAGCTCCCCGGCCCTTGCTTGTCCACTTGATCGTCTCCTCGGCGGTTTTTTCTTGTATGCCGTGGGCGCGGTCTGGCGCTTGCGTTTCAGGGCGGGCGCGCAAGGCGCCACGGACGATTCGGGCGGGAGGCCGGCGGACGGCAGTCGCGTCCGCCAAACGCGGACGGACCATATTACTCCCGGCTATATCCGTGCCGACGCGGACCGCGCGGGATCCTGTACACCCAGCGGCCACTGTGGCGGCGCGGCGTCAGCGGCGCGCCGACGCCGAGGCAACGCTCAAGCGCGCGTGGCGGCGACCAGCCTGATTTCCACCGCCAGCGCCGGCCGCGCCAGCTCGGCTACGCCCAGGATGGTCCAGGCCGGGAAATCCGCGCGCATGTAGCGCGACTTCACCTCGCGGAAATCGGACAGCTGGGCACCGACGTCCACGTGATAGGACACCATCTCGACCACGTCGGAGAAATCCAGGCCCAGGCGCCGCAGGATGGCCTCGGCGCGCTTGAAGGCCCATTCGATCTGCTCGCGCACCGTGTCCGGCACCGTGCCGTCGGGCCGCAATCCGATCTGGCCGGAGATATAGGCCATGCCCCGGGCCACCACGGCCGGCGCATATTCAAAGGCGTCGAAGACGCGATTGCCGCCGAACACGGCGTCGTCCTCGGGCAGTCGCAGGCGCACGATGGCGGTCATGGAGGTTCCTGGTAACGGAGAGTGGGCCGCCAGTGTATCGGCCCCCGCCCGGTCCCGCAGTCCAGGTTTGCCCGTAGCGGGCAAGCGCGCTAGTGTGCTGCCCCGTAGATGCGTCCGCATGACGAAATTCATCCATAGACGTCAGGGCTAGGCGCAAACCGCAGTGATACCCGTAGGGTTCGCGAGGATTTGCAACGACGCCTAGCGGCTAGGGGTGGATTTCGTGCGGGCGTATCTGCGGGACAGCACACTAGGCGCCGCCCGCCGCCGGTTCGAGCTTCAGTTGCAGCACCAGCGGCTGGCGCATGTCGGCCGGCGGCGCCTCGGCCAGCGAGCGGTTGGCCAGCACCTCGGTCAGCGCGTCGCGCACGCGGGTATCGATCAGCGTCGGAAACTCGACCCGCTCGACGCGGCCCGTGGCATCCACCCAGACCTTGGCCACCACCGGCTGCGCGGCGGCGGCCACGGCGTCGCCGGCGTCCTTCGGCCCGCCCATCAGTTCGTGCACGCGCACGACCGCCGGATTGGCGTCGTCGCCCAGCCAGGCCTGGAACTGGTTGCCCAGCAGCTGCGCATAGCTGACCCAGTGCTGCGGCACGGCGGCCGGCTGGGCGGCCACGGCGGTCGCGCCGGACAGCGCCAGGCCCATGAACGTGGCCACGGCGCGGCGCAGGCGGGCGAAACGCCCAGGCCTGGCGGACTGCGAACTGGCGGACGCGCCGCCGGAAACCGTCTGCTTCATGTCGATCTTCCTATTCCCGTTCAAACGGCGGACAGGCAGGCTCGCAACGCTCGCCCCTCATCCGCAAATAATGCCGGCCGACAGCGTCGCCGCGCGCGGCGCCTGCGCCTGCATGGCGCCCAGCTGGGGCCGGTCGCTGACCGCATGGACCGCGCCCTGCTCGCGCAGGAAACCGGTGATGCTGTCCACCGGCACCGCCTTGACCCGCGTGGCGCCCGCCTCGGGCGCGGAACCGCCGCGCCGGCTCAATGCCACCGTGCCCGACAGCCGGCCGTCCACCGCCACGCGCTCGACCACCATGCCCAGCACCAGCCCTGCCCCGCCCAACACGGGACTGCCGCTGGCGCCCGGCTTAACCGGCGAGAACAGCAGCAGCTCGGCCGCGGAACCGCCGCCGTGCGGGGCCGTCATGCCGTTGAACACGGTGCTGGCGCGCGCGGGCATGCGCTGCAATTCGCCATACGCCTCGGTGAACACAGGCCGGCCGCCGCTGCTCTCGGGCGTGGCCGCGAAGGTCGCGCTCAGATAGGGCTTGAAACCGGTATCCAGCAAGGCCAGGTCGCGCGCGTCGTCGCGCGCCACCACGGTGGCCCGGCGCACCTGCCCGTCCTTCAGCGCATAAAGGGACGCGCAGCCCGTCACCGCGTGCGCCGCAGTCAGGACCTGGCCGGCCGCGTTGATGAACAGGCCGCTGGCCTGCGACTCGAACGGCGCGCCGGCCTGGGCGGCGGCCGCGCCGGGCAGCGCCAGCAAGGCGGCCAGCATCGCGCCGCAACGCCACAAGGGCGCGCGGCATGCGCCCGGCGCCCTGGCGCCGCCGCGCGGCAATGGCCTGGCTGCATTCATCCTCGATCCCGACTGAAGCGCGCCGGGCGGACCCGGCTGAGAAATCGCGCAAATGTAGCGATAATTTGCGGCGGCTTGATGACGCTCTTGCACCCAAGGCGCCGACGCCTGACGCGGAAACGTCATCCACCGCGCCGGCGTGCGCGCCCGTGGCGTCATACCCGTGAAGTCCCGCCGGCCCATACTGCCGCGCCCACAGTCCAAGGATCCGATATGCCCAGGACGGCCTCCGCCGCCACCCTTCCCTCCACGGTCCCCCAGGCCGCCCGCCACGGGTCCGTCCGCGCCGGATCCGTGACCCGCAACAGGCCCGCGCGGTGCGCACGCGCCGGCATCCGCGCCGCCTTGGCGCTGGCGCTGGGCGCCGCGCTCGCCCTGCCCGCGCCCGCCCTCGCCGCGCTGCCCATGGCCGTCGACGGCCAGCAGCTGCCCTCGCTGGCGCCGATGCTGGAACGGGTCACGCCCGCCGTGGTGAATATTTCCGCGCAGGACGAGCCCGACCCGCAGGCGCGCATGGCCGGCGGCGGACGCCAGAACGTGGGTTCGGGCGTGATCGTGGACGCCGCGCAAGGCAACATCCTGACCAATCACCATGTGGTGCGCGGCGCCTCGGCCATCCGCGTCTCGCTGCAGGACGGCCGCAGCTTCAGCGCCAAGGTCGTGGGCAGCGACCCCGATACCGACCTGGCCGTGCTGCGCATTCCCGCCGAGAACCTGCAGGCCCTGGCGCTGTCCGATTCCAGCGATCTGCGCGTGGGCGATTTCGTGGTGGCCATCGGCGATCCCTTCGGCCTGGGGCAGTCCGCCTCGTCGGGCATCGTTTCGGCGCTGGACCGCTCGAACCTGCGCGCGGCCGGCTACCAGAACTTCATCCAGACCGACGCTTCCATCAATCCCGGCAACTCGGGCGGCGCGCTGGTCAACCTGAACGGCGAGCTGGTCGGCATCAACACCATGATCTACACGCCCTCGGGCGGCAACGTGGGCATCGGCTTCGCGATTCCGTCCAACCTGGCCGCCGAGGTCATGCGCCAGCTGCTGCAGCACGGCCAGGTGCAACGCGGCGGCCTGGGCCTGGACACGCTGGACATCACGCCGCGCAACGCCCGCCAGCTGGGCCTGGCGCCGGGCTCCAGCGGCGTGGCGGTGGCGCGCGTGGCCGACGGTTCGCCGGCGCAGCAGGCCGGTGTGCAGGCGCGCGACCAGATCGTGGCGGTGGACGGCAAGCCGGTTTCCACCAGCGCCCAGCTACGCAACGCCGAGGGCCTGTTGCCGGTGGGCAAGCAGGTGCGCCTGAGCCTGCTGCGCGGCGGTCAGCGGGTGGAGGCGACGCTGCGCATCGAGCCCGAGAAGAACGAACGCTTTCACGGCGGCTCGCTGGACGCGCGGCTCAACGGCGTGGAGTTCGCCGAGATGGCGCGCGAGCAACGACTCAAGGGCAATGACGGCGTGGTCGTCAGCGCCGCCTATCCGGACCGGGGCGCGGTCGCGGCGCGCGTGCAGCGCGGCGACATCATCATCGGCCTGAACCGGCGTCCGGTCAGCAAGCTCGCCGACCTGCGCGGCCTGCTGGCCGATACCGCCGGGCGGCCGCTGCTGCTGACGCTGATCCGGGGCCGGGCCATGTATCACCTGCAGGTGAACTGAGACCGGCGGCTATCATGGCCCGCGAGCCGGCTATCATCGCCATCCTGGCCGGCGCCACGCGGCTCGAATGACCTGCGTGGCGCCATCAGGATTGCCGTCGCCGCGCAGCTCAGACCACCGCGACGCGCGGCGGCTGCGGCCGGCTGCGCATCAGCCCGGCCAGCGTTCCCAGCGCCTGTTCCAGCTGCGCGCGATCGGCCTCGGCGCCCAGCGACACGCGGATGGCGTTGGGCGCGTCCACGCCTGCGCGAAAGGCATCGGAAGACGCCACGCTCAGCCCCTGGTCGCGCGCCGCGCGCGCCAGCGCGTTCGCCGTCCACGGCGCCGGCAGCGACAGCCATTGATGGATGCCTTCGGCCGGCGCGTCCTGCGCCATGACGGCCGCGCCCTGCAGCACGCGCCGCGCCATCAACTGGCGCGCCTGGGCCTCGGCGCGCACGCCGTCCAGGATGTCCTGGGCGGCGCCGCTGGCGATCCACTGCGCGGCCAGCGCGCTCATCAGCGGCGTGGCCATCAGCGCGAAGGAACGCATCGACGCCAGCACGTGCGCGCGGCTGTCCAGGTCCGGCGCCAGCACATAGGCGGTGCGCAGCCCCGGCGTCAGGCACTTGGCCAGCGTCGAGATGTGAAAGACCGAGGCGGGCGCCAGGCTGGCCATGGTCGGCGGCGCGGCGTCCAGGAACAGGCGATAGGGATCGTCCTCGATCACCTGCGCGCCGCAGGCGGCGGCTGCGCGCAGCAGGTCGCACCGACGCGATTCGGTCAACGTGCGGGTGGTGGGATTCTGCAGCGTGGGATTCAGGTAGACCAGGCGGCTGCCGCTTTCGCGACAGGCCCGCTCCAGGCCGGTAGGCGTCATGCCTTCGTCGTCGGTCTCGGCCACGACGACGCGGCGGCCCAGCTGTTCAGCGGCGGCCAGCAGGCCGGGATAGACCAGCGGCTCGGAAACGATGGCGTCGCCGGCCCGGCCGCAGGCCAGGATCACGGCGGCCAGCGCCGCCTGCGCTCCCGGCGTCACCAGCACATGCTCGGCGTCGGCCGGCTCGGCCGCCTCCGACAGCCACTGCGCGCCGGCCGCGCGCTCGGCGGCGCTGCCGCCGGCCAGCTGGTAGGTCATCAGCACATGCACGTCCTGGCGCTCCATGACGCGCACCAATCCCCGCCGCAGCAGCTCCTGCATATCGCAGCCCAGCGGCGGCGGCGGCAGGTTCATGCCCAGGTCCAGCACCAGCGCCGCCGGCTCGGCGCGGCGTGAAATAAAGGTGCCGGCCGCGCCGCGCGGATCCAGCAGGCCGCGCAAGCCGGCTTCGTTATAGCCCCGCGTGACCGTGGTCAGGTCGATGCCCAGACGCTGCGCCAGTCCGCGCTGCGGCGGCAGGCGGTCGCCCGGCTGAAGCCGGTTTTCCGCGACGGCCCGCTCGATCAGGTCCGCGATCTGCCGGTAGCGGGGACCGCTGCCGCGCGCCAGCCGCAAGGGCCAGATTGCATATAAATCGTCGTCTTGCATGGGTCTTTCTGCACCGAAAGTCGCAATGTATGGATGATATTGATCAATTAGTAGGGTAACAAACTTAGATTAAATACATACATTAAGACCCTTGCATGGATTTCAACCCTGCAGGCGCGATACCTTCCGCAGCCGGTCCCTGACAGGTGCACGGACTCAAGTCCGCAAGCAAGGGCTATCCCATGTCCCACTCACCCGCCCGTCGCCGCGCCGGCGGTCCTCGGGCCTCCCGCGTCCGGCCCGCTGACGCGGATGCTGGCTCTCCACAAAGGTTTGCTATAAGAATGCCTGTAGCAGCTTTTTTGTGGGACGAAGATAGTGACCATTCAAACCTTGCGCCGTTGCGGCATCGTGCTCGGCCTGGCCGCGCTGGCGTCCGGATGCTCCATGGTGGGCCTGGGCGACCGGCATTACGGCGCCACGCCAGTCACCAATGAATGCCGCTGGAATCGCAGCGGTTGTCTGTATGACGGGAAGTACGAAGCCGGCGAAAAGGAATACGCGGAAGAGGAAGCGGCGCGCCTGAACCGCCAGCAGCTGGAGCGGCTGCGCGGCCGATAGGCCAAAGACCGCGACGCATTGCCGTGCGACACGGCCGTCAGGCGACGGCGCGGCAATGCGGAATGGCTTGACGCGCATCGCGCGCTTGCTGGCGCAGTCCTGCGCCAGCGCCAACACCGTGTCTGCCTGGCCTTGTCGCAGGCCTTCCCCCAGTTCTCGTCGGAGGTTTCGGCGAAGCACAATTGAACGGCATCCGCCGGCGGTTGAGACACCTCTTCAAACACCTCGGTGATCCGCTAAGCCTGTTCCCGCTTGAGTTCAACGGAACGCGGCGAGAGCCCTCTTCAACGGCTATACCGGACCGAGACGCTGCCCGTCTCTTCCAGAAGCGCCTGAATCTCTGACTCAATTACCCCTGTCACTGCTGCGTGATCTGCGTGCCATGCCTGCTAGATTGATTGGCGACGAACGGGCTTGGCTGATCGGACACCCGGGAGCCGGACTGCCGGCGACGGTAACTCGGTCATCGTCACCCGCAACGTCCAAAGCCCTCCCGGTGGCAACACCCAGTCGGACTCCGCATGGCCACGACCTGCGCGCGGTCCGAGTGGCAAAGATTCGGACAACTCCATTGTGTATAGTTGTGTAGAATTCATGGTTACACGCATGAACAGCGCAGACCTCCTCAAGCAGCTGAAAGCCGATGGCTGGTACTTGGTTCATACCGTGGGTTCCCATCATCAGTTCAAGCACCCCACCAAGCTTGGCAAGGTCACGGTGCCGCATCCCAAGAAGGACTTGCCGATGGCGACTCAGCGCTCCATCCTCAAGCAAGCCGGCCTGCGATAAGCGGGCGGCCAGGAGAACCTCATGTTCTACCCGATCCACGTACACAAAGAAAAAGGTAGCGCCTATGGGGCCTCCTTTCCCGACTTCCCCGGCTGCTTTGCCGCAGCTGACCACTGGCAAGACCTGCCGCGCGCGGCCCAGGAAGCGGTCGAGGCGCACTTCCACGGCGAGGCCGAAACAATTCCCGCGCCGTCCGCCCCCGAAGCATGGGCCAGCCATGAGGACTTCCAGGGGGGCTACTGGATGATGGTCGATATCGATCTGTCGAAGGTCAGCACCAAGGCGGTAAGGCTCAATATCAGCTTGCCCGAGAACCTGGTCCATCGCATCGACGAGGCCGCGCAAGCCCGGCGCATGTCGCGCTCCGCATTCCTTGCCATGGCCGCAGAACATGAAATGACCACCGCCTGACATGACCTGCCGGATTTCCCCGCGCCTCCAATAGCTTGGAAAACGGCTTGGATTGAGCTGCCTGCAAACCATCTGCGACCTAGACACCCAATCGAAGAACGGCCACCGCCTTCACGCC
>NZ_JCBANH010000127.1:0-15801 GCF_059760925.1 Achromobacter sp. 1011791174 | reverse complement strand
CAGGAATACACCGGCGCCGCTATTCCAACGCGCCGCCGGTGTATTCCTGGCGGTCTATGCCATGGCGTTGAAGCTTGTCGTAGAACGTCTTGCGCGGAATGCCCAGGGCTTCCAGCGTGGATTTGATATCGCCATGGTTGACGGCCAGCGCGTCGCGGATCAGCTGCGCCTCGAAGCGTTCCACCCTTTCCGGCAGGCTGCCCGCACCGGCAGGCTGCGGCGCCGACAGCGGCGTGCCGCCATGCACGCCCAGCACGACGCGCTCGGCGAAGTGGGCCAGCTCGCGCACGTTGCCGGGCCAGGCGTGTTCCAGCAGATGCTGCCGGACCTGCGCCGGCAGGTCGGGGATGTCGCGCTGGAAGCGCCGCGAGGCGATGCCCAGGTAGTGCGCGAACAGCAGCGGAATGTCGTCGCGCCGTTCGCGTAGCGGCGGGATCCGGATGGTGACGACGTTCAGGCGATAGAACAGGTCTTCGCGGAAATGCGGGCGCGCCAGCGCGCTGCCCAGGTCTTCCTTGGTGGCCGCGACCACCCGCAGGTCCAGTCTGCGCACGTCGTTGGTGCCCAGCGGCGTGATCTGGCGGGTTTCCAGCACGCGCAGGAACTTGACCTGGATGTTCAGGGGCATGCTCTCGATCTCGTCGAGGAACAGCGTGCCGCCGCTGGCATGCTCGATGCGGCCGATGCGCCTCTTCTGGGCGCCGGTGAAGGCGCCCGCCTCATGGCCGAACAGCTCGCTCTCGATCACGCTTTCGGGCAGCGCGCCGCAGTTGATCGCCACCAGTTCGTGCTGGCGTCGGCGGCTCAGACGATGCAGTGCGCTGGCGACCACTTCCTTGCCGGTGCCGGTCTCGCCTTCCACCAGCACGTCCACGTCGGCGTCGGCGATATGCCGCAGCGTCTGCTTGATCCGCAGCATGGCCGGGGTATTGCCGATGAATGGCTCCGCGTCGGCGCCCGAGGCGAAGGCCGCTTCCTGCAGGCGGCGGTTTTCCAGCACCAGCCTGCGCTTCTCGGCGGCATGGCCGATGGTGGCGATCAGGCGCTCGGCGGGATAGGGCTTGGCCAGGAAGTCATAGGCGCCCTCGCGCATGCACTGGACGGCGGTGGCGATGTCGCCATGGCCGGTGATCAGGATGACGGGGATTTCGGCGTCGAGGTCGCGCAGCCGCTGGAACAGTTGCAGCCCGTCCATGTCCGGCATGCGGATGTCGGTCACCACCACGCCGTCGAACGCGCGCGTCAGCACGGGCAGCGCGGCGCGGGCGCTGGCATGGGCCTCCACCTGGAAGCCATGCAGCTTCAGCGTCTGGCTGTTGGCGCGGCGCAGCTCGGCGTCGTCGTCGATGAAGACCACGCGCACGGCGGGTTTGGCGGGCAGGGCGGCGGCGCCGGATGGCGGCGCGGAAGAGGCGGATCGGCTCATGATGCGGGAAGGGGGGACGCCTTGCGCAGCGTCAGGATGAACAGGGCGCCGCGTCCGGGGCCGTGGGGCGCGGGGAACTCCGGGTCCGTGGCATCCGCCGCGCGCAGCTCGCCGCCGAATTCGGCGACGATGTCGCGGGAGATCACCAGCCCCAGTCCCAGGCCCTCGGGCTTGGTGGTGTGGAAGGGCGTGAACAGGCCGGCCAGCGCTTCGGCGCTCAGGCCCGGTCCGTTGTCATGGAAATAGAGCTGTACCCGCTCGCCCTGGTCGCGCAAGGCCAGGGTGATGCGGCCGCCGGGCTGACCGCCCAGCGCGTCCAGCGCGTTCTGCAGCAGATTGACCAGCACCTGCTCCAGCCGGATGCGGTCGGCCAGCACCCGCGCATCCTGGCCGGCGGCCGGCCGATGCAGCGCCACGCCCTGCCGCGCGGCGCGCGGGCCGGCCAGCAGCAGCGCGCCGTCCAGCGCCGCGCCCAGGCTGATCGGCGCGACCTGCGTGCTGGCCTTGCGCGAGAAGGCGCGCAGCTCGCCGGTGATATGGCCGATGCGTTCCGTGAGCGAGGCGATGGATTCCAGGTTTTCGCGCGCGGTCTCCGGATCCTGGCGGCGCAGGAATTCGGCGGCATTGTCCGCGTAGCTGCGGATGGCGGCGACAGGCTGGTTGATTTCGTGCGCGACGCCGGCGGCCACCTGTCCCAGCAAGGCCAGCTTGCTGGCCTGGACCAGTTCATCCTGCAGCGTGTGCAGCCGCGCCTGGGCGCGTTGGCGTTCGTCCATTTCGCCGAGCAGCCGGTCGTTGGCCAGCCGCAACTGCGCCGTGCGTTCGTGCACCTGGTCGGCGAGCTGCTGGCGGATGGCGGTCTGCTGCCGGGTGTGCTCATGGCCGCGGTGCCGGCGGTAGAGCAGCACGCCGACGATGGCGGCCAGCAGGCTTTGCGCCAGCAGCGCGCCCAGCTGGGCATTGGCGCTGGCGCGGTTCAGCGCGGACTGCACCGGCGACAGCAGGTGCAGCGTCCATCCCGGCGATTCGGTGATGGGCAGCGTGGTGTGCAGCAGCGGCGAGCCGGCCGGTATCTGCGGCAGGGCCACGTCCGCGCGCACCAGCGTTCCCGTGCTGCTGGTCTGCAGCGGCGGGCTGATCGGCACGGACTGGAAGCGGGCGTCGCCGAATTGCAGGCTGGTGCGTAGCCGCTGCGCCAGCTCTTCGGATAGCGGCGCCAGCACGTCGAAGCGCCATTGAGGCAGGCTGCCCAGCAGGACCACGCCGTGTTCGTCGGTGACGAAGATCGGCGCGTTGGACTGGCGCCAGTCGGCCTCCAGTTCGCGGAAATCCACCTTCAGCACCACCACGCCGAGCATGCCGCCGTCCGGCGCGTCGACGCGGCGCGACAGGTACAGGCCGGCTTCGTGGCTGATGGTGCCGAGCGCGAAGTGCTCGGCCGAGCCATGCGCGACCGCGCCACGGAAATACGGCCGGAACTGGTAGTCCACGCCCTCGAAGCTGGCCGGCTCGCGCCAGTTGCTGGCGGCGACGGCGTAGCCCGTGCGGTCCAGCACGTAGATGGCCGCCGCGCCCACGCCGCGGCTCAGGGCTTCGAGTTTTTCATCGAGCGGCCCGATCTGGGCCGGCACGGGATCCAGCAGCGCCGCGCGCAGGTCCACATCGCGCGTCAGCACGAAGGGCAGCGCGCGGAATTTGTCCAGGTTGTTGCGCAGCAGGGCGGCGTTGATCTGGCTGGCGTTGCGCGCCAGCTGGGCCGCCTCCCGCAGCGCGCCTTCGCGCGCCCAGCCGGTGGCCAGATGCAGCACGGCGAAGATGGCGCCGATGAGCAGCAACGCCAGTGTGATGCGCGCGGGCCAGCCCATGCCCGGCTTGCTGGCGGGCGGCTCGATGCGCGGGGTGGCGGTGGAATCGGACATGGTTGTGCGGTTTTTCGCACATTTTATCTCCGGCTTGTGCGGACTTTCGCAGCCAGGATCTGCCGATGTTCATTGGAAAAAAATAAAATCCTTATTTTTCAATGACTTGGAATATTTTTGTGTGCCCAGGCAGGTTGGCACGCCGTTTGCGTAGGAAAGGACAAGCCCGTGGCGCGTCCGCGCGGTGAAATCGGCCGCCTCGCCATGCGGGGCGACCATAAAAGAGATAACGCCCCGCCGCCCGTGCTGCTGAATCGCGCGGAGCTGGGGCCCTGGTGGGGACAAAACCCATGATCGACACTGATCAAGGCGCGCCCGCGCGCAAGCTGAAGTTCTATCAAGTCCTGTACGTGCAGGTGCTTTTCGCCATTGTGGTCGGCATGCTGCTCGGCCACTACAAGCCTGAGCTGGGACAGTCCATGCAACCGCTGGGCGACGGCTTCATCAAGCTGGTGAAGATGATCATCGCGCCCGTCATCTTCCTGACCGTGGCCACCGGCATCGCCGCCATGAGCGACCTGAAGAAGGTCGGCCGCGTGGCAGGCAAGGCCATGCTGTACTTCCTGGTGTTCTCGACGCTGGCCCTGGTGGTCGGCATGGTGGTCAGCCATATCGTGCAGCCGGGCGCCGGCATGCACATCGACCCCAAGACGCTGGACACCAAGGCGGTGTCGGGCTATGTGGCCAAGGCCCATGACTCGACCATCACCGGCTTCCTGATGAACATCATCCCGACGACCATCTTCAGCCCCTTCGTCGGCGGTGACATCCTGCAGGTGCTGTTCGTCGCGGTGCTGTTCGGCATCGCGCTGGCGCAGGTCGGCGAGCGCGGCAAACCGGTGCTGAACTTCCTGACGGCGCTGGCCCAGCCCATCTTCAAGCTGGTCGCCATCCTGATGAAGGCGGCGCCGATCGGCGCGTTCGGCGCCATGGCCTTCACCATCGGCAAGTACGGCATCAAGTCGGTGGTCAATCTGGCCATGCTGGTGGGCACGTTCTACGCCACCTCGGTGCTGTTCGTGGTGATCGTGCTGGGCGCGGTGGCGCGTTACAACGGCTTTTCCATCCTGAAGCTGGTGCGCTACATCCGCGAAGAGCTGCTGCTGGTGCTGGGCACGAGCTCCTCGGAAGCCGCGCTGCCGACGCTGATGCAGAAGATGGAGAAGGCCGGGTGTTCGAAGTCCGTGGTCGGGCTGGTGGTGCCGACCGGCTATTCGTTCAACCTGGACGGCACCAATATCTACATGACCATGGCGGCGCTGTTCATCGCGCAGGCCTGCGATATCCCGCTGTCGCTGGGCGATCAGATCCTGCTGCTGCTGGTGGCGATGCTGAGCTCCAAGGGCGCGGCGGGCGTGACGGGCGCGGGTTTCATCACTTTGGCGGCCACGCTGTCGGTGGTGCCCAGCGTGCCGGTAGCCGGCATGGCGCTGATCCTGGGCGTGGACCGTTTCATGTCCGAATGCCGCGCGCTGACCAATCTGGTTGGCAATGCCACGGCCGCCGTGGTGGTGGCGCGCTGGGAAGGCGAACTCGACCGCGGGCAGCTGGAACGGGCGCTGGACGGCCAGGACTTGCCGTCGCCCGGCGAAGCGCCGCAGCAGCAAGGCCAGAGCCTGGCGGTGCCGGCGCCGGCGCAGCAGGGCTGACGACTCAGGGAATGCGGATGCCGACCGCGCGCAGCAATGCCGCGGTCTCGAATACCGGCAGGCCCATCACGCCGGTATAGCTGCCCGACAGGCTGGCGACGAAGGCGCCGGCCTGTCCCTGGACGCCATAGGCGCCGGCCTTGCCATAGGGCTCGCCGCTGTCGCAATAGCGCGCGATGTCTTCCGCGTCCAGTGCACGCATGCTGACTTGTGTGACCGAGACGGCTTCCCGCAGGCCGTCGCCGGCCCACAGCGCCACCGCGGTGCGGACTTCATGCGTGGCGCCGGACAGGGCGCGCAGGATGCGTTCGGCATCGGCGCGGTCGGCGGGCTTGCCGAGCACGGTGCCCGCCAGGATCACCGTGGTGTCGGCCGACAGCAGGGGCAGCGGCGCCAGGCCCTGGGCCTGCATCCAGTCGCGTCCGCGCAGGGCCTTTTCCCTGGCGGTGCGGACCACATAGTCGGTGGCGCTTTCGCCCGCGTGCTGGGGTTCGTCCTCGCCGGGCGGAGCCGGCACCTGCAGCACCTCGTGCGCCACGCCCATCTGGGTCAGCAGCTCGCGGCGCCGGGGGCTAGCGGAGGCCAGGTAGATGCGCGCGGGCGCGCCGGAAGTCGAGGTCAGGTCCATGCGGGGCTGGCCGCGCCCGGAGTCAGGCGCGGTGATAGGGATGGTTGGTCATGATGGCCCAGGCGCGGTAGAGCTGCTCGGCCAGGACCACCCGCACCATGGGGTGCGGCAGGGTCAGCGACGACAGGCGGATCTGCCCGCCGCAGGACGCCTTCAGCTCGGCGTCCAGGCCATCGGGGCCGCCCACCAGGAAGGCCACGTCCTGGCCGCCCGCGCGCCATTGTTCCAGCTTTTGCGACAGCGCGACCGTGGTCAGGTCGCGACCGCGCTCGTCCAGCGCCAGGCGCAGCGCGCCCGGGGGCAGGGCGGCATCGATGCGCTTGGCTTCCGCCGCCATCATCTGCGCCGGCGTCTTGCCACTGGTGCGTGGCTCGGGCTTGATTTCGCGCAGTTCCAGCGCGCAGTCCGGCGGCAGCCGCTTGGCGTAATCGTTCCAGGCAGTCTCGACCCACTCGGGCATGCGCGTGCCGACGGCCGCGACGATGAGTTTCACGGCGGACTCAGTCGTCCACGCCGTCGTAGGCGTTGCTGCCGGCGACGGGGGCGGCGCGGGTGGATTCCGGCAGCAGCTTGACGCGCACCGGCTTGCCGCCCCAGATCTCTTCCAGGTTGTAGTACTGGCGGATGGCGGGCTGCATGATGTGCACGACCACGTCGCCCAGGTCGACCACGACCCACTCGCCGGTGTCCTCGCCTTCGATGGTGATGCCGGACAGGTCCATGGCGCGGCCACGGTCGGCGACGCTGGACGCCAGGGCGCGGGTTTGCCGGTTGGAGGTTGCGCTGGCGATCACCACCCGGTCGAACAGGCTGGTGAGGTGCGTGGTGTTGAAGACTTTGATGTCTTGCGCCTTGACGTCTTCGAGGGCATCGATGACGGCGCGTTGGAGTTTCTGTATATCCATAGCTGCGAATAATAACCCGCGGGCGGATGGCCGGAACCGATATTCACGGCGATCGCGCCCGGCGGGCGGGAGGATTATCGGTAGAGATTGTGCGCCGCAATATACGCGGCCACGGGCTCGGCCAGCATGCCCGCCGTGGATTCGCCCTTGGCCAGGCGGCGGCGGATTTCCGAGGCGGACACGGCCATGGGCGCGAAGGGCAGGGATTGCAGCCCGCGACCCAGCTCCCGCAGGCGCGCCGCCAGTTCGGCGGGCGGCGCCAGCGGCGTGCCGGGACGGACCGCCACGGCCATGTCCACGCGCTCGGCGATTTCGTCCCAGGCGCGCCAGGTGCAGAAGTTGGCCAGCTGGTCGGCGCCCAGCAGCCAGACGTAGCGGGCATCGCCGGGCAGGGCGCGCAGGGTGTCGATGGTGTAGGTGGCGCCGCCCCGCTCGATCTCGATGGGGTTGACGGCCAGGCCGGGCTGGTCCGCGATGGCCAGCGCCAGCATGTCCAGGCGTTGCGCCGGCGTTGCTTGCAGCGCCTCGCGCTGCCAGGGATTGGCGGTGGGGATCAGTTGCACTTGTTCCAGCGCGAGCGCCGACAGCGCGCTTTGCGCCAGCGCCACGTGCGCCAGATGGACGGGGTCGAAACTGCCGCCCAGGAGCCCGATACGCTTCACGCCCAGTCCCGTGGCGTCAGGTAGGCCGCCAGCTCGGCCTCGGGCGTGCCCGCCTGCGGCTGCCAGTCGTAGCGCCAATGCGCCATGGGCGGCATGGACAGCAGGATGGATTCCGTGCGTCCGCCCGATTGCAGGCCGAACAGCGTGCCTCGGTCGAACACCAGGTTGAATTCGACGTAGCGGCCGCGCCGGTAGGCCTGGAAGTCGCGCTCGCGCTCGCCGTAGGTCAGGCCGCGACGGCGTTCGACGATGGGCATGTAGCCCGGCAGGAAGGCGTCGCCGACCGAGCGCGTCAGCGCGAACGAGGCGTCGAAGCCGGGCGCGTTGAGATCGTCGTAGAAGATGCCGCCGACGCCGCGCGTCTCGTTACGGTGCTTCAGGAAGAAGTACTCGTCGCACCAGCGCTTGTAGCGCGGATAGTAGTCCGCGCCGTGCGGCGCCAGCGCGTCCCGACAGGTTGCGTGGAAATGGCGGGCGTCTTCCTCGAACGGGTAGTACGGCGTCAGGTCGATGCCGCCGCCGAACCAGAAGACGTCGCTTTCGTCATGGCCGGGACGGGCCGCGGCCAGGAACATGCGCACGTTCATGTGCGTGGTCGGCACATAGGGGTTGCGCGGATGCAGCACCATGGACACGCCCATGGCTTCCCAGGGGCGGCCGGCCAGCTCGGGCCGGTGCGCGCTGGCCGACGGCGGCAGCTGCGAGCCCTTGACGTGGCTGAACAGCACGCCGGCGCGCTCGAACAGCGCGCCGCCCTCGATCAGGCGCGACAGCCCGCCGCCGCCTTCGGCGCGGGTCCAGGAGTCGCTGCGGAAGGCGGCGCCCTCCGCGTCTTCCAGCGCGCCGACGATGCGGGACTGCAGCCCGGTCAGATAGTCCCGGACATCGGTGACGGGCAGGGCGCTCATCGGCCGGTTTTCTGCTGGGAGGGCTTGAGCGCGCGCCAGCCGATGTCGCTGCGGTACTGGCGGCCGTCGAAGTGGATGCCGTCGATCGCCTCGTACACGCGGTCGCGGGCCATCTTGACCGAGTCGCCCAACGCCGTCACGCACAGCACGCGGCCACCGGTGGTCTGGACTTCATCGCCTTCCAGGCGCGTGGCGGCATGGAACACCATGCAGTCCTCGGCGTCGGCCGGCAGGCCCTTGATGACGTCGCCGGTGCGCGGCGTGTTGGGGTAGTTGTGCGAGGCCAGCACCACGCCCAGCGCGGTGCGGCGGTCCCAGGTGATGTCGGCCTGGTCGAGCGTGCCGTCCACCGCGTGCTCCAGCGCGTCGAGCAGGTCGCTTTTGACGCGCATCATGATGGGCTGGGTTTCCGGGTCGCCCATGCGGCAGTTGAATTCCAGCGTCTTGATGGCGCGGTCCGGATCATCGCCGGGGGCGATCATCAGGCCGGCGTACAGGAAGCCGGTGTACGGGATGCCGTCGCGCGTCATGCCCTGCACGGTCGGCAGGATGATCTCGCGCATGATGCGGTGGTGCAGCTCGGGCGTGACGATGGGGGCGGGCGAATAGGCGCCCATGCCGCCGGTGTTGGGGCCCTGGTCGCCGTCCTGCAGGCGCTTGTGGTCCTGGCTGGTGGCCAGCGCCAGCACGTTGCGGCCGTCGCACATGACGATGAAGCTGGCTTCCTCGCCGACCAGGCATTCCTCGATCACGACGCGCGCGCCGGCCTCGCCCATGGAGCCGTCGCCCAGCATGGCGTCGACCGCCGCGTGGGCCTCTTCCAGCGTCGCAGCCACCACCACGCCCTTGCCGGCGGCCAGGCCGTCGGCCTTGATGACGATGGGGGCGCCCTCCGCGTCGATGTAGGCGTGCGCGCGGGCCGGGTCGGTGAAGGTCTCGTAGCGCGCCGTCGGGATGTTGTGGCGGACCATGAAGGCCTTGGCGTAGTCCTTCGAGCTTTCCAGCTGCGCGGCCGCCTTGGTGGGACCGAAGATCTTCAGGCCGCGCGCGCGGAACACGTCGACGACGCCGGCCGCCAGCGGAGCCTCGGGGCCGACCACGGTCAGCGCGATGCCTTCGCGCTGGACGAAATCGGCCAGCTCCTCGGCATTGGTGAGCGCGATGTTTTCCATCTGCTCGGCGCGCTGGGTGCCGCCGTTGCCCGGCGCGACGTAGACCTTGTGTACGCGCGGGGAGCGGGCCAGCCGCCATGCGAGGGCATGTTCGCGGCCGCCCGAGCCAATTACCAGGAGTTTCATTATTGCGTGGTTCTGAAGGTTGCTTGCGGCTTACTGCGCTTCGTCGAAAACGACGGTCGTATAGACTTCCTGCACGTCGTCCAGGCCTTCCAGGGCGTCGAGCAGTTTCTGCATCTTGATGGCGTCTTCCCCGGCCAGCTCGGTTTCATTCAGGGCCTTCATGACGATGCCGTCCATCTCGGCCTTCAGGCCGGCGGCGTCGAAGGCCTTGCGCACGGCGGCGTAATCGGCCGGCGCGCTGATCACTTCGATCACGCCTTCGTCATCGGTCGTCACGTCCTCGGCGCCCGCTTCCAGGGCGGCTTCCATGACCTTGTCTTCCGGGGTGCCGGGGGCGAACACGAACTGGCCGCAATGCTTGAACATGAAGGCGACCGAGCCTTCCTGGCCCAGGTTGCCGCCGTTCTTGGCGAAGGCGTGGCGCACTTCGG
Source organism: Achromobacter sp. 1011791174 (assembly GCF_059760925.1). NCBI lineage: Bacteria > Pseudomonadati > Pseudomonadota > Betaproteobacteria > Burkholderiales > Alcaligenaceae > Achromobacter > Achromobacter sp. 1011791174. Next base: position 5,975 of record NZ_JCBANH010000127.1, on the reverse strand, counting down.
CCACGGTGCGGGTGCGGTTGTCGGTCATGCAGTCGACGATCACCGCCGCGCCGCCGATGCCGTAGCCCTCGTAGCGGACTTCCTCGTAGGCTTCGCCGTCGGCGCCGCCGGCGCCGCGCTGGATGGCGCGCTGGATGTTGTCCTTGGGCATGTTGGCGTCGGTCGCCTTGTCCCAGGCCATGCGCAGCCGCGGATTGCTGTCCGGGTCGGGGCCGCCGGCACGGGCCGCCACCGTGATTTCACGGATGATCTTGGTCCAGAGCTTGCCCCGCTTGGCGTCTTGACGGCCCTTGCGGTGTTGAATATTGGCCCATTTGCTGTGTCCGGCCATAGCGTTCCAGGATAAAAGGTCTTTGAAGGCGAGCATTTTACCGTGCCGGCGCGGCGCGCGCCCGGCCGCGCGCCGGTTGTGTCCGTCCGGCCACGCGCACAAGCCCGCCGGCAGGCTCTACACTTGGGCATCTGTTTCAACCGGTCCGGAGTCGTCCATGCCCAACCCCATCCTCATCGCCAAGAACGCGCAGACGGAACTGGCCCTGCTGCCGGCCTTGGCAAACCGGCATGGCTGCATCACCGGCGCGACGGGGACCGGCAAGACCGTCACCCTGCAGGTGCTGGCGGAATCGTTTTCCCGCATCGGCACGCCGGTGTTCATGGCCGACGTCAAGGGCGACCTGACCGGCGTTTCCCAGGCGGGCGCGGCCTCTCCCAAGTTGCAGGAACGGCTCAAGAGCCTGGGCCTGGCCGAGCCGGCCTGGGCCGCCAGCCCGGTGGCGCTGTGGGACGTGTTCGGCGAGCAGGGCGCGCCGGTCCGGGCCACCATTTCCGACATGGGGCCGCTGCTGCTGGCGCGCATCCTGGAACTGAACGACACCCAGGAAGGCGTGCTGGCGCTGGTGTTCAAGGTCGCCGACGACGAAGGCCAACTGCTGCTGGACCTGAAGGACCTGCGCGCCATGCTGCAGAACGTGGCCGACCGCAGCGCCGAGCTAAAGACCCGTTACGGCAACGTGTCGGCCGCCAGCGTGGGCGCGATCCAGCGCAGCCTGCTGACGCTGGAGTCGCAGGGGGCCGAGAAGTTCTTCGGCGAGCCCATGCTCGATGTGGCCGACCTGATGCGCACCGACGCCCAGGGACGCGGCATCGTCAACGTGCTGGCCGCCGACAAACTCATGCAGGCGCCGCGCCTGTACGCGATCTTCCTACTCTGGCTGCTGGGCGACCTGTACGAAAAGCTGCCGGAAGTGGGCGATATGGAACAGCCCAAGCTGGTCTTCTTCTTCGACGAGGCCCATCTGCTGTTCACCGACGCGCCGCAAGCCCTGCTGACCAAGATCGAGCAGGTGGTCCGCCTGGTCCGCTCCAAGGGCGTCGGGGTGTATTTCGTCACCCAGAACCCGCTGGACATTCCCGACACGGTGCTGGGGCAGCTGGGCAACCGCGTCCAGCACGCGCTGCGCGCCTTCACGCCGCGTGACCAGAAGGCCGTCAAGACGGCGGCGCAGACCATGCGTCCCAATCCCGGGCTGGATATCGAGGCCGCCATCACCGAACTGGGCGTCGGCGAGGCCCTGGTGTCCTTGCTGGACGCCAAGGGGCGGCCGCAGCCGACGGAGCGCGCCTGGATCGTGCCGCCGGCCAGCCGCATCGGGCCGGCCACGGATGCCGAGCGCCAGGCGTTGCGACGGGCCAATCCCTTGTCGGCCAAGTACGAGCAGGCGATCGACCGCGAATCCGCCTATGAGGTGCTGGCGGGCCGGGCATCGGCCCCCGCTGGCCAGAATGGCGGCGGCGCGGCCGCGCCCGGCGCGCCCGCGGGCGGGCAGTCGCCGGCTGGCGAGGAGGGCGGCTTCATGCAGGGCCTGAACGAAGTGCTGTTCGGATCGACGGGCCCCAGGGGCGGCAAGCGCGACGGGGTGGTCCAGACGATGGCCAAGAGCACCGTCCGCACGGTCGCCCGGGAACTGGCGCGAGGCATCCTGGGATCGTTGCTTGGCTCGAAGGGGCGCCGCTGACGTTGCGGGAGGATTGGCGGAGCCGTCCTATCTGACAATGCGCTGTCATACGCAATAGTCTGAAACGGGATTTTTGTGGCCGGTTTCCCGGAAATATCCGGAGTTTTTGTAACCAGGGGTATTGCGCCACTATAATTTATGCCTATGATCTTGGGCGGTATATGCCGAGAATCAAAGGGAAAAAATTGGTGGCTAAGAAACACAAGATCGCGGTGCTTCCGGGAGACGGCATAGGCAAGGAAGTCGTGCCCGAAGGCCTGAAAGTGCTGGATGCGGTCGCGGCGCGATTCGATATCGGATTCCAGTGGGACCACTTCGACTGGAGCTGCGATTATTACGCGAAGCACGGCAAAATGATGCCGGACGACTGGCGCGCGCAGATTGGTCAACACGAAGCGATTTTCTTCGGCTCGATCGGCTGGCCGGCCACGGTGCCCGACCACGAGGCGCTGTGGGGTTCGCTGTTCAAGTTCCGCCGCGAATTCGATCAGTACATCAATTTGCGTCCCGTGCGTCTGATGCCCGGCGTGCCTTCGCCGCTGGCTAATCGCAAGCCCGGAGAGATCGATTTCTACATCGTTCGCGAAAACACCGAGGGCGAATACTCCAATAGCGGCGGCCGCCTGTTCGAGGGCACCGAGCGCGAGGTGGTGATCCAGGAAAGCGTGTTCACCCGTGTTGGCGCCGACCGCGTGCTGAAGTTCGCGTTCGACCTGGCCCAGAAGCGCGGCAAGCACCTGACCGCAGCCACCAAGTCCAACGGCATTTCCATCTCGATGCCTTGGTGGGACGAGCGCGTGGCCGATATCGCCAAGGGCTATCCCGACGTGCGCTGGGACAAGTACCATATCGATATCCTGTGCGCTCATTTCGTGCAGCATCCCGACTGGTTCGACGTCGTGGTGGCGTCCAATCTGTTCGGCGATATCCTGTCGGACCTGGGTCCGGCCTGCACGGGCACCATCGGCATCGCGCCGTCGGCCAACCTGAATCCCGAGCGCAAGTTCCCATCCCTGTTCGAGCCCGTGCACGGTTCGGCGCCCGACATCTACGGCAAGGGCATCGCCAATCCGATCGGCCAGATCTGGAGCGGCGCGCTGATGCTGGATTTCCTGGGCTATCCGGAGGCATCCGCCGCCGTCGTGAGCGCGATCGAGACCGTGCTGGCGGACGGACCGCGCACCCGGGACATGCAGGGCACGGCATCCACCGCCGAGGTCGGAGACGCGATCGCGTCGCTGATTTCGGCGCGCTGAGCAAGGTAGTGAGGAAGGGCTTTACAGAGTGAAAATGGACCAAGCGATCTCGCCTGCTCCGCCCGGCCACATTGGTGGCGGGCGGGCGGATCGATTCGTGCGCAAGTTGTTCCGCATGCTGCGCTCGCGCAGCCAGCGGCACAACCAGCATCTCTGGCCGTTTGTCCGCATCCAGCGAGATTCGCTGGGAACCATCAGTGGTTATCGGGCATTCGGCCGGTCAGTGCCTGTGACGCCGTTGGACGAAGGATACGACCCCTCCGACGAAACCGTTCATCTGATCCTGAGCGGCCCTTCCATCGCGGAAATCCCCTATGACCGGATGAACATCCAGTGCGCGATGGGGGTGAACGGCGCGATCGTGCTGGCCAACAAGTACGACCTGCCGTTCAAGTATTACTGCATTATCGACCAGAACTTCGTGCGCGATCGCATCGCCCTGGTGCGCGAGATCGTGTCGCGCGACCTGACGCTGTATGTCTCGCCCGAGGTGCTGCGCTACATCGTCCAGGGCGTGCCCCAGGAAGAGATACGCTGCCGCATCTGTATCATCGAGCTCATCCTCGAGCGGGCCTATCAACGCAGCACGGCGCCGGCGACGTTGGTGCGCATGGTCCAGGCGAACCCGGACCTGCACCTGCTGGATGCGGAGCTGGGGCTGGGCTTCAGCTTCAATGCTGCGCTCGGGGTGTTCGATGCCGACACGGTGGCCTATGCCGCGTTGCAGGTGCTGTTTTCGTATGGCGCCCGTAATCTCTACGTGCATGGCCTGGACCTGAGCCTTGAAAACGGCCTGCGCTTCTACGATGAAGGCGTGTCGCCTCAGAGCAGCCGGTTGGCGCGGCATTTCGCCCGCGTGATCGAGCCGTCCTTCAGGTTTGCCGCCAGGCATTGGGCCGAGCGCGGCCTTTCGGTATACAACCTATCCCCGGTCAGCGCCTTGCCGCCGGACGTGATCGAACGCAAGGACTGGCGCGAGTTGCTCAAACCCGGTGCCGTCGAGCGCAGCGAAACCGCCTGAACCGCGTCACTCTGGCGCGGGTCGTCGACGGGAACCCGGCCGCATCAGCCCTCATTCGCAACAGACCCGCCTCCAGGGCGGGTCTGTTCATTCCTGGTGGCCGCCAAGGCGGCTCGCCGGGTCTAGTGGGCTCCCGCCGCCGCTTCCGCCGCGCCGCCGCCGCCCGCCTTCGCGGACTTGGGCCGGGCGAACCAGACCAGGCCGGTCAACAGCAGGAAAATCACCGCCGAGCCATAGAACACGTCCACCGCGGACATGGTGAAGGCCTGCGTGTTGACCATCCGGTCCACCAGCGTCAGCGCCTGCGCGTGCGACACGCCCAGCCCGTTCTGCAGCGTGCCGACCGTCTGGTCGAAGGCCGCCTGTCCGGGCCGCGCGATTTCCGTCAGCTGCGCGTGATGCATCGTGGCGCGGTTTTCCCATAGCGTGGTGGCGATCGAGGTGCCGAAGGCCCCCGCCGTCAGGCGCAGGAAGTTCGACAGACCCGACGCCGCCGGAATGCGCCAGGGCTCGATGCTGGACAGCGTGATCGAGGTCAGGGGCACGAAGAAGGCCGCCATGGCCGCGCCCTGGATGATGGTCGGCGTCATCAGCGTGCGCACATCGGTCTGGGTATTGAAGCCCGAGCGCATGAAGCACACCAGCGCGAAGATCAGGAAGGCCACGGTGACGATCTGGCGCGGATCCCGCGTGGCCAGCATCTTGCCCACGACCGGCGTCAGCAGGATGGCCAACAGCCCCACCGGCGCGGTGACCAGGCCCGCGTAGGTGGCCGTGTAGCCCATGTTGCTTTGCAGCCAGAGCGGCAGCAGCACCACGTTGCCGAAGAACACGCCGTAGGCCACGGCCAGCGTCAGCGCGCCGACCGTGAAGTTGCGCACCTTGAACAGACGCAGGTCCACCACGGGGTGCGCGTCGGTCAGTTCCCAGATCAGGAAGAACACGAAGGCCACGACGGCCACCGCCGCCAGGATCAGGATGGTGGGGCTGGCGAACCAGTCCAGCTCCTTGCCCTTGTCCAGCATGATTTGCAGCGCGCCGACCCACACCACCAGCAGGACCAGCCCCAGCTTGTCGATGGGCAGCTTGCGCGTGGGCGATTCGCGGTCGCGGTAGATGCGCCAGCTGATCCAGGCGGCCAGCAGACCGACCGGCACGTTGATGTAGAAGATCCAGGGCCAGGTGTAGTTGTCGGAAATCCAGCCGCCCAGCAAGGGCCCGGCCACGGGCGCCACCAGCGTGGTCATGGACCAGACCGCCAGCGCCATGCCGGCCTTCGACTTCGGAAAGCTCGCCAGCATCAGCGCCTGCGACAGCGGGATCATCGGGCCGGCGACGGCGCCCTGCAGCACACGGAAGGCGATCAGCGCCTCCAGCGACGGCGAAAAGCCGCAGAGCCACGAGGCCAGCACGAACAGCAGCGTCGACATCAGGAACAGCCGCACCTGGCCGAAGCGTTGCGTGAGCCAGCCGGTCAGGGGCACCGTGATGGCGTTGGCCACCGCGAAGGATGTGATCACCCAGGTGCCCTGGCTGGTGCTCACGCCCAGGTCGCCCGAGATGGTGGGAATGGACACGTTGGCGATCGAGGTGTCCAGCACGTTCATGAACACCGCCGTGGACAGCGCGATGGACCCGATGATGCGGGTCGCGCCTTCCAGCGGCGGGTGGGCGCCCGGGGGG
>NZ_JCBANH010000126.1:0-15852 GCF_059760925.1 Achromobacter sp. 1011791174 | reverse complement strand
TGGCGCCAAGCTCAAGGTCGGGCGGCCCCATGTGGCCGAGGACGTGGCGCGCATCGCCGCCGTGCGCGAGGCCGTGGGCGACGACTGGGACATCATGGTGGACGCCAACCAGGGCTTTTCGGTGCCCGAGGCGATCCGCCGCGCGCGCGCCTTCGAGCCGCTGGACATTGCCTGGCTGGAAGAGCCGATCCACGCCGACGACGTGCACGCGCACCGGCGGCTGTCGGCCTCGACCACGGTGCCGATCGCGGTGGGCGAGTCGCTGTACAGCCTGTCGCAGTTCAAGGACTATCTGCAGAGCGACGCCTGCTCGGTGGTGCAGGTGGACGTGGGTCGCATCGGCGGCATCACGCCGTGGCTGAAGGTGGCGCACATGGCCGAGGCCTACAACGTGCCGGTCTGCCCGCACTTCCTGATGGAGATCCACGTGGCGCTGTGCTGCGCGGTGCCCAACAGCCGCTGGCTGGAATACATCCCGCAGCTGGACCTGATCACGCAATCGGGCATGCGCATCGAGGACGGCCACGGCGTGCCGTCGCAGGCGCCGGGCCTGGGCATAGACTGGGATTGGGCGGGGATAGAGCGGCTGGCGCGGCACCGCAGCCGCCACGGCTGATTGCGCGGGCCAGCCCGCCTGGAGCCGGACCGAGGGCCGGGCCCGGGCGGCCCGGCATCCGACAGCCGGAACCCTTAACGGATCAGGCTCAGGAACTCGGCGCGGGTGGAAGGGTTGTCGTGGAATTCGCCCAGCATCACGGACGTGACCATGGAGGAGTTCTGTTTTTCCACGCCGCGCATCATCATGCACATATGCTGGGCTTCCAGCACCACGGCCACGCCGGCGGCGTTGGTCACCTGCTGCACGGCCTCGGCGATCTGGCGGCTGAGGTTTTCCTGGATCTGCAGGCGGCGCGCGTACATTTCGACGATGCGGGCGACCTTGGACAGGCCCAGCACCTTGCCGTTGGGCAGGTAGGCGACGTGCGCCTTGCCGATGAAGGGCAGCATGTGGTGTTCACAGAGCGAGTACAGCTCGATGTTCTTGACCAGCACGATCTCGCGCGTGTTGGAGGTGAACAGCGCGCCGTTGACGATCTCGTCCAGGTTCTGCCCGTAGCCCCGGCACAGGTGGCGCATGGCCTTGGCGGCGCGCGCCGGCGTGTCGGCCAGTCCCTCGCGCGCGGGGTCTTCCCCCAATTCTTGGAGGATGGCGGTGTAATGCTTTTCCATGGACATGGGAACTCCTGGCAATGCTGGGCTGGCCTGGCGGCCGGATCGTGTTGTCTGCCCGCAAGTCTACCCCAGCGCGAGCGGGCGTCGGGGCCGATTGTTCTCAAAGCACCCGGTTCTCGACCGCGTACTTGATCAGCTCGGCCTGGCCGTCGATGCCGAGCTTGCGCTTGATGTTCAGCCGGTGGGTTTCCACCGTGCGCACCGACAGGTTCAGCGCCTGCGCGATCTGCTTGTTGGCATGGCCCTCGGCGATGTGGCGCAGCACGTCGCGCTCGCGCTGGGTCAGCAGGGTGGCGGGGGCGCTGGCCTGCGACAGCCGCACGGCGACGGCGGCGCTGAAATAGCTGCGGCCGGCCATGACGGCGTCGATGGCGGTGATGATTTCCTGCGCCGGCTCGTCCTTGAGCAGGTAGCCGCGCGCGCCCGCGCGCACCGCCTGCAGCATGTATTCCGGGTTGTCGTGCATGGACAGCACCAGCACCGCGATCTGCGGATAGCGTTCGTGCAGCTGCGCGGCCAGCTCCAGTCCGCCCACGCCCGGCATGTTCAGGTCCATCAGCGCCAGGTGCGGCAGGGTGCCGCCGTCCGGCTCCTCGGCCAGGCAGCCGCGCAGGAAGGCGAGCGCGGCGGCGGCGTTGCCGGCCTCGCCGATAACGGCCAGGCCGGGCACGGTTTCCAGGCGCAGGCGCAACCCGTCCCGCACCAGGGGGTGGTCGTCGATCAGCAGCAGGCGGGTGGTTTCGTTATGGCGGGTCATGCGTCGTGGGTCGGGGAGGAGGTGGCGCCGGCCGGCAGCGGCAGCCAGGCTTTCAACAGGGTGCCCTGGACGCCGGAGTGCAGCACCAGGGTGCCGGACAGGGCCGCCATGCGCTCGCGCATGTTGCGCAGGCCTATGCCCCGGCGCGGATCCTGCTGCACTTCGGCGTGGTCGAAGCCGTGGCCGTCGTCGGCGATGCTCAGGGTCAGGTCGCGCGCGCCGTAGGTCAGCACCATCTCGGCGCGGGTGGCGCCGGCGTGGCGCAGCACATTGGTCAGCGCTTCCTGGGTGACGCGGAACAGCGCGGTGGCGTAGGCGTCGGGCAACTTCACCGGGTGGCCGTCGGTGTGCAGCCGCACCGCCAGGGGCGTCACGCCGTGCTGGCTGGGTTGCGAGAATTCGCGGCCCAGGTGTTCCAGCGCGGCGGGCAGGCCCAGGTCGTCGAGCAGGGTGGGGCGCAGGTTGTGCGAGATGCGGCGCACCTCGCCCACGGCATTGTTCAGCCGGTCCAGCGCGCCGCCCAGCGGGGCGTCGATATGGGCCAGCGCGCGCGGCTCGGCGCCCAGCGCCTGGCGCAGCCGCTCGCGCGCCGCCTCCAGCGACAGCTTGATCGACACCAGCACCTGGCTGATGCCGTCGTGCAGCTCGCGCGACAGGCGCGCGCGCTCGTCTTCCTGGGTCCGCACCAGCTGCCGCGCCATCAGCCGCAGCTTGGCGTCGGACTGGCGGTGGTCGCTGATGTTCAGCGCCAGCCCGCAGGCGGCCACGCCCAGGATGCAGACGGCGGCGATGCCGGCGACCCAGGCGAACATGTCGCGGATGTTGGCCTGCGCCGCCGCGTCGATGCGCTGCAGGGCCTGGTTGACGTCGTCCAGGTAGATGCCGGTGCCCAGCATCCAGCCCCAGCGCTCCAGCACCACCACATAGCCGAGCTTTTCCTCGTTCTGGCGGGTGGACGGCCGTTCCCACAGATAGTGCACGGCTTCGCCGTGCTGGCCGCCGCGCCGGGCCGCGGCCAGCAGGTTCTGGATCACGGGCTGGCCCTGGGTGTCGCGCAGGTCCCAGAGCTCCTGGCCCACCAGTTCGGGCTGGCGCGGGTGCATCAGGTTCCTGCCCTGCAGGTCATAGACGAAGAAATAGCCGTCGCGGCCGAATTCCATCTGCGCCAGCAGGTCCAGCGCCCGCTGGCGCGTGGCCGGGTCGTCGCCGGCCTCCTGCAGCGGCGCGACCGCGCTGTAGGCCAGGCTGACGTAATGGCGCAGCTCGCTTTCCTTGCTGCCGAGCCAGGCGGTTTCCACCACCTGCTTTTCCATCTGCGCCAGCTTGAGCCCCTGCAGGTAGACGGCGACCGTGATGGCGGCCATCGCCGCCAGCAGGGGGACGGCGGCCAGCAGCAGGATCTTCAGGCGCAGTTTCATGGGAACGGTAAGCGGGCGGAACGTGAAATGTTGCGTTGCGTCATTCCCGGATAGAGGGACGATTGCAGGATTTGGATCGGAAATTGCAGGGATTACGGCATTTTATGCTGCGGCGCATTGCGTAGTACTACGTAGCGGCATTGCGTAGTTCCGCGCTTGTTGGCGCCTGGGCAAACCGAAATACTAACGCCCGCGCCGACATTGGCGCCGGGCGGACGCGTGCGTAAGCCCACCCACAACAACGAGTCTGCCTTCCGCGAGACGAAAAAAGCGTTTCACGCCAAAAGCATGGCGGGAGGCTAGAGGAGCACTTATGCAAACCAGCAGCAAGGGACTGGGTGAACACCTGGTCTGGCTGGCTGTCGCGGTACTGGGCGCGTTCGCGCTGGGCACCGTGGCGTTGGCCAGAGGGGAAACCATCAATGCGCTATGGGTGGTGATCGCCGCCGTATGCGTCTATCTGATCGCATACCGTTACTACAGCCGCTTCATCGCCAAGAAGGTTTTCCAGCTGGATCCGACGCGCATGACGCCGGCCTGGAAGCACAATGACGGCCTGGACTACGTGCCCACCAACAAGCACGTGCTGTTTGGCCACCACTTCGCCGCCATCGCCGGCGCAGGCCCGCTGGTCGGCCCCGTGCTGGCCGCGCAGATGGGCTACCTGCCCGGCATGCTGTGGATCCTGGCCGGCGTGGTGTTCGCCGGCGCCGTGCAGGACTTCACCATCCTGTTCATCTCGACGCGCCGCGACGGCCGTTCGCTGGGTGATCTGGTCAAGTCCGAGCTGGGCAAGATCCCGGGCGTGATCGCGCTGTTCGGCGCCTTCATGATCATGGTCATCATCCTGGCCGTGCTGGCGCTGATCGTGGTGAAGGCGCTGACGCATTCGCCGTGGGGCACCTTCACGGTGGCCGCCACCATTCCCATCGCGCTCTTCATGGGCGTTTACCTGCGCTACATCCGCCCGGGCAAGATCGGCGAAGTGTCCATCATCGGCTTCGTCGGCCTGATGGCCGCGATCGTGTTCGGCCAGGACGTGGCCGCGCATCCCGTGCTGGGTCCGCTGTTCGACTTCGACGGCAAGGGCCTGACCTGGATCCTGATCGTCTACGGCTTCATCGCCTCGGTGCTGCCCGTGTGGCTGCTGCTGGCCCCGCGCGACTACCTGTCGACCTTCCTGAAGATCGGCACCATCGTCGGCCTGGCCATCGGCATCGTCGTGGTCGCGCCCGAGCTGAAGATGCCCGCGCTGACCCAGTTCGTCGACGGTTCCGGCCCGGTCTGGTCGGGCAACCTGTTCCCGTTCCTGTTCATCACCATCGCCTGCGGCGCGGTGTCGGGCTTCCACGCGCTGATCTCCTCGGGCACCACGCCCAAGCTGATCGAGAACGAGACCCAGGCCCGCTACATCGGCTACGGCGGCATGCTGATGGAATCCTTCGTCGCCATCATGGCGCTGGTGGCCGCCTGCGTGATCGAGCCGGGCATCTACTACGCCATGAACAGCCCGGCCGCCGTCATCGGCACGACGCCGGACCAGGTCGCCCAGGTGGTGTCCAGCTGGGGCTTCGTGATCACGCCGGCCGACCTGGTGCAGACCGCCAAGGACGTGGGCGAGAGCACCATCATCTCGCGCGCCGGCGGCGCGCCGACGCTGGCCGTGGGCATGGCGCACATCCTGCACCAGGCCATCGGCGGCCCGTCCATGATGGCGTTCTGGTATCACTTCGCCATCCTGTTCGAAGCGCTGTTCATCCTGACCGCCGTCGACGCGGGCACCCGCGCCGGCCGCTTCATGCTGCAGGACCTGATGGGCACTTTCGCGCCCTCGCTCAAGCGCACCGAGTCGCTGCCGGCCAACCTGATCGCCACCGGCCTGTGCGTGGCGGCCTGGGGCTACTTCCTGTACCAGGGCGTGGTCGATCCGCTGGGCGGCATCAACACGCTGTGGCCGCTGTTCGGCATCGCCAACCAGATGTTGGCCGCGATCGCGCTGACGCTGGGCGCCGTGGTGCTGTTCAAGATGAAGCGCGAGCGCTACGCCTGGGTCGCCGTGCTGCCGACGCTGTGGCTGCTGGCTTGCACGCTGACCGCCGGCTGGCAGAAGATCTTCGCCGCCGACCCCAAGGTCAGCTTCCTGGCGCACGCCGCCAAGTACAACGCCGCCATCGCCGAAGGCAAGGTGCTGGCCCCGGCCAAGTCGCTGGAGCAGATGTCGCGCGTGGTGCTGAACGACTACATCAACGCCGGTCTGTGCGCGATCTTCATGTTCGTGGTGATCAGCACGGTGACTTTCGGCATCCGGGCTGCGCTGCGCGCCCGCGCCGAGAACCGCCCGACCTCGCGCGAAACGCCGTACGAACCGCTGCCCAGCGCCGCGGCGGCCGGCGCGGACTGAACCTGACGGAGGCCGCATGCTGTTTTCCAACATGACTTCCGCCGCCGGCGCCGCCGGCCGTTACCTGGGGCAGACGCTCCGGCTGATGGTGGGCGTGCCGGATTACGAGACCTATGTGGAGCACATGCGCGCCACCCATCCGGATCAGGAGCCGATGAGCTACGAGGCGTTCTTCCGCGAACGGCAGGACGCCCGTTACGGCGGCAAGAAGCGGATCGGCTGCTGCTGATTCCTTCGGGATTCCCCCCTGGGCGGCCTTCGGGTCGCCTTTTTTCATCGACGGGCCGCCCCAAGATGAAAAGCGCCCCCCTCGGGGGGGCAGCAAGCGCACGCAGTGCGCGCGGCGTGGGGGGCATTTTTCATGCGCGCCACCCATGAAGCCTGCGTGGATCGTGGTCGAGTCCGCGCCGGATCCAAAGGAATGCCGGCGTGCGGGAGTGGGTAATCCTGTCTGCGATTGATGCTCGCGCATGCCCCCGTATCTGGCTAGGATGCGAGCATGTACGGGATCTTTGGAGTTGACCGGGTGTCTTGTTTCAGTTATTCCGTGAAGGGGCACGTACCGCCGCGGCCGGTTCCAGCGCCGCAGCCCCCAGACCCACCACCACTACGATAGGAGGCGAGCATGAGCGAAACCACCATCAAGACCAAGGATCAAGTGCTTGGGGAGATCCGATACGCGCAGCGCCTGGCTCAGCGCACGGCGAGACTGTATCGACGCATCCAGGCGTTCTCGACCTTTCTGGCGATGCTTGGCGGCGCGGGCGTCATGTCGGCGATGAGCACTCGGTTTCCCGTCTGGGTATCGATATCGGGGGCTGTGGTCGCCGCCGTGTTCGGCGCGATGGTCATCGTCATCCGTCCGGCCGATAAGGCGGCGCCGAATGAGCTGGACATCAGGAAGTACGACGAACTCCTGGCCAGGGCGCAGGGATTGAGCGCGGAGCAGATCCTGCCGCTGCTGGCCGAGGCCCGGAAGACGGATGCCGCTGAAATCGAGTCGCTGCGGACCATCGCCTACAACGATGTCATGAGCGAGATGAACCGCGACGATCAGAAGATCCGGCTCAATGCCTATCAGGCGATGCTGGCCGCCATCGCCTGATAGGCGCGGTCCGGGGTCGAGTCTTCCTTGAATGCACCTGCGGGACAGCGCATCAGCGTATCGGCCAGCCGTACATCAGCCCGCCGTCGCGCCATTGCGCGTTCAGCCCGCGCGGCAGCCGCATGGGGCTGGACATGCCCAGGTTGGCCTCGTAGCTCTCGCCATAGTTGCCGACCTGCTTGATGATGCTGTAGGCCCATTTGTCGTCCACGCCCAGGTTGCGGCCCATGCCGGGCGCCGCGCCCAGGATGCGCTGCACGTTGGGATTGCGGCTGTCCAGCATCCGGTCGACGTTGGCCGAGCCGATGCCGAATTCCTCGGCCTCCAGCATGGCGTTGAGCGACCAGCGCACGATGTTGAACCAGCTTTCATCGCCCTGGCGCACCATCGGACCGAGCGGCGTCTTGGCGATGTTCTCGTCCAGGATCTGGTAGTCGGCGGGATGCTCCAGCGTGGTGCGGGATGCGGCCAGCTGGGACTTGTCGGAAGTGAAGGCGTCGCAGCGGCCGGCGGCGAAGGCGCGCACGATTTCGTCGTATTTCTCGATCACCACGGGCTTGAACGACAGCGAATTGGCGCGGAACCAGTCGGCCAGGTCCAGCTCGGTGACGGTGCCGGGCTGCACGCAGATGGTGGCGCCGTCCAGTTCGCGCAGCCGCTTGACGCCCAGCTTGCGCGACACCATCACGCCCTGGCTGTCGTAGTAGTTGACCGCCACGCCGATCAGTCCCAGGGTGGTGTCGCGCGCCAACGTGGGCGTGGCATTGCGCGTCAGCACGTCCACCTCGCCCGATTGCAGCGCGGTGAAGCGCTGCTGCGTGGTCAGCGGCGTGACCTTGTGGCGCGAGGCGTCGTTTAACACCGCCGCCGCGATGGCGCGGCACATGTCGATGTCCAGGCCGTGCCAGGCGCCCTTGGCGTCCACGGAAGAGAAGCCCTGGATGCCGGTGGACACGCCGCACTGCACGTAGCCTTTCTTCTTGACCGCGTCCAGCGTGGGGCCGGCATGGGCGCTGCCCAGGCCGCAGGCCAGCGCCAGCAGCGCGGCGGATCGCAACAGGTTCATGAGGTGTCCTCCTGGTATTAGGGCTTGCGGCCGCCTTTGGCGGCGCGCAAGGGATGACGCGGACGACGGCCGGCGTTCAACCGGCCTTGCGGTGCCTGGCGGCCAGCGCGTCCTGGCTTTCCGTCAGGGCCTGGTCCAGGATGGCGACGGCGCGGTCGATCTCGTCGTTGGACACGGTCAGCGGCGGGGCGATGCGCCAGACCGAGCCGCGCTCGGGACGGCGGCGGATGTTCATGCTCAGTCCCAGCTCGAAACAGCGTTGGGTCGTGAGCGCGCCCAGCTCGTGGAAGGGCTGCTTGGTGGCGCGGTCCTGCACCAGTTCCACGCCCAGCAGCAGGCCTTCGCCGCGCACGTCGCCTATGGCTTCGTGGCGCTGCTGCAGCGCCAGCAGGCGGCCGCGCAGATAGGCGCCCTGGGTGCGCGCGCGCTCCATCAGGTGTTCGCGCTTGAGCGTGTCCAGCACCGCCAGGCCCACGGTGGCCGGCAGCGGGTCCGACACATGGCTGGTATAGAAGGTGAAGCCTTTCTGGTGGATGTCCTGCTCGATGGCGGGCGTGGTGACGGTGGCCGCCAGCGGCAGGCCGCCGCCCATGGTCTTGGACAGGCTCATGATGTCGGGCGTGACGCCGAAGAAGTCCGCCGCCGTGCGGTGGCCGATGCGCCCGAACGCGGTCTGCGCCTCGTCGAAGATCAGCAGCATGCCGCGCTGGTCGGCCGCGCGGCGCAGGGCCTGCATATAGGACTTCGGTGGCACCAGCACGCCGCCCGCGCTGATCACCGGCTCGACGATGATGGCGGCGGCGCGGCCGGCGCTGGCCATGTCGAACATCTTCAGGCCGATCTCCAGGCAGGCCAGGGCCGAGGCCTCGGGGTCCATGCCCTCGATATAGGGGCGGTACATGTTCGGTTCCGGCATGACGTACACGCCCGGCACGTGCACGCCGTAACCCTTGCGGTCGCTGGCGTAGGACACGCCGCTGACGCCGCCGGTCACGCCGTGCCAGGATCCGCCCACCGCCAGGATCTCGTAGCCCTGGGTGTGCATCTTGGCCATGCGCAGCGCCACTTCATTGCTTTCGGATCCGGTGTTGACGAAGATGGACTTGGACAGGCCTGGCGGCATCCAGTCGCGCGCCAGCGTGGCGGCCAGCCGCGCCACCACCTCGGGGATCATGCCGCTGAACAGGTGGAAGGCGTTCTCGCCCGCCAGCCGCACCGCCTCGACGATGGCCGGGTGGTTGTGGCCGATGGTGGCGCACATCTGGCCGGAGGTGAAATCCAGGATCTCGCGTCCGGTGTCGTCGCGCACCACGGTGCCGCGCGCCGAGCGGAACAGGTTGGGGAAGGTGTCGCCGCCGTAGCGCACCATGTATTCCCTGGCCGCCGCCCTGAGATTCTCGTCCATGTATAAACTCCCTGAAATCCGCGGCTCGCCGACGGAGACGCTGGCGGACAGTCTCTCCGGCGCGGGCGTGGGCGTCCAATGCGAAGCGCGCATGCGGCGTCATGCGCCGGACGCATCGGCATTGCGCCTCACGCATGGCGCGCGCACGGCTGGCGCAAGACCGGCCGGAACAAGGGGAACACGATGGACACCAGATGGCTGCAGGACTTCGTCACGCTTTCCGAGGTGCGCAACTTCACGCGGGCGGCCGAGCTGCGCAACCTGTCGCAGGCGGCGTTCAGCCGCCGCATCCAGAGCCTGGAGCAGTGGCTGGGCGCCCGGCTGATCGACCGCAACGCCTATCCGACCCAGCTTACCGACGCGGGCGAGCGCTTTCGCGCCACCGCGATCGAACTGATCAACCAGCTGGCCGAGGCCCGCGCGGATATCGGCGGCGCGCCGGGGCGCAATCAGATCCGGCTGGCCGCGCCGTATGCGCTGGCCACCACGCGGCTGCCGGGCTGGTGGCGGCAATGGGACGCCGAACAGGCTTGCAGCTGCACGCTGCTGACCGGCAATGTGCACGATACGGTGTCGGCCTTCACGGCGGGCGCCATCGACCTGCTGGTCTGCTATCACCAGGCAGCCCAGCCCTTGCCGCTGGATCTGGCGCGCTTCGACTGCCTGACGCTGGGCGGCGACATTATCCGGCCCTACGCGGCCCAATCGCGGGTCGCGTCCCGCGATTGGGACTTGCCGGGCACGCCGCAAGCGCCGGTGCCCTTGCTGATGTATTCGTCCAGCGTCTATTTCGCGCGCCTGATCCAGGCCGCCATCGACGGCGCGGCGCGGCCGCTGCATGGAACGCGGGTGTTCGAGTCGGAGATGTCGGACGTGCTGCGCGATCTGGCGGCGCAGGGCCTGGGCGTGGCGTGGCTGGCGGAAAGCTCGGTGGACCAGGCATCCGGCCTTGCGCCGCTGGCCAGCCGCGACTGGGATGTCGAAGTGGCCATGCTGGCCTACAAGCAGAAGGCCTGCACGCGGCCGGCCGTCAACCGGCTGTGGCAGCGCATGCAGGCCTGCGGCGCGTCCGCCACGGCTTGAGCGGACGCGCGTGGGACTTACTCTCCGGCCTCTTCGAGGAAATCCGCCGGCGGCACGAAATACAGCGAACCCGTCACGGCGCGGCTGACGTCCAGCAGCCGGTCGTAGTTGCCCGGCGGGTTGCCCAGGAACATGTTGTCCAGCATGCGCTCGATGCGCGAGGGCGAGCGCGCGTAGCCGATGAAGTAGGTGCCGAATTCACCCTTGCCGGCGTCGCCGAAGGGCATGTTGTCGCGCAGGATGGGCTGTTCCTCGCCATCCTTCTCGATGACGGTCAGCACGTTGTGCGCGTAGCTGGGCTTGGCCGCATCGTCCAGCTCGACGTTGGACAGCTTCTTACGGCCGATGATTTTCTCCTGCTGCTCGACCGGGATCTCGTCCCACTTCTTCATGTCGTGCAGGTACTTCTGCACGATGACGTAGCTGCCGCCCTTGAACGCCTCGTCCTCGTCGCCGATCAGCGTGGCGTCGCGCGCGGCCTGGGCCACCGGGTTTTCCGTGCCGTCGACGAAGCCGAGCAGGTCGCGGTCGTCGAAATACTTGAAGCCCTGGGCCGTGTCGGCCACTGTCACCGCGCCTTCCAGCCGCGCCATGATCAGCGTGGACAGCTCGAAACAGAGGTCCATGCGCTCGGCGCGCAGGTGGAACAGCAGGTCGCCGGGCGTGGCGGGGGCGTGATGCACGCCGTTGATCTCACGGAACGGATGCAGTTCCTTCGGGCGCGGCGCGCCAAACAGGCGGTCCCAGGCCTGCGAGCCGATGCCCATGACACAGGACAGCGTGTCGTCGGCGGCGCGCACGCCCACGCTGCGGGTCAGGCCGGCGATATCGGCGCACAGGCCGCGCGCGGCGGCCTCGGCATCCGGGCCGGGGTTGAGGGTGGCCACCAGGAAGATGGCGGAACGGGTCAGTCGGGCGTCGACGGCTTGGGGCGTGGTGGCGGTCACTCTGTCTTCCTTGATAGTGATGGGCGCGGCGATGTCACGGAGCCGCGCGCAACGGCAGCATAGCCGACCGGGACGAAAAAAAGCCCCGCTGGACGGCGGGGCCTGGAGACTGGGCGCATCAGGCGCTGGCGCGGGCTTCGGTGCTGCCTTGAACGCGCGCCGCGCGGCGCGCGTTCAGGCGCCAGTGCAATCCCAGCGCGGCGACCGCGACGGCGCCGCTGGCCGACAGGGCCAGCGTGGCGAAGCCGGCATGGGTGTACAGCGTGCCGGCGACGGCGGTGCCCAGGCTGGCGCCCAGGTAGGTGACGCAGGTGTTCAGGCCCAGCACCGCGCCGCGTTCCTCGGGGCGGGCGCGCGACAGCAGCAGCACCAGCAGGTTCAGGCACAGCTGCGAGGCCGCGCCCCAGACGGCGGCGATGAGCAGCACGGCCGGCAGCGCCCGCGCGGCGGGCAGCAGCGCCAGGTAGACCAGAGCGGCGGCGCCCAGCGCCAGCGGTAGCGCGCGGCGCGGGCCCAGGCGTTCGATCAGCCGCGCGCCCAGCAGGCCCGACAGCATGAAGCCGGCGCCGTAGGCGAAGGCGATGAAACCGACCTGTCCGGCCGACAGCGCCAGCAGGCGCCGCACGTGGTCGGCCAGGAAGGCGTAGACGCCGTAGAAGGCGGACGAGAACGCCAGGCAGCCCAGCAGCAGCGCCGGCACGTCGCGGTACGACAGCGGCGCCAACAGACGCGACAGGCGCAGCGGCGCGGGATGGGCGGCGCGGCGTTCGGGCAGGCGGCGCAGGCCCAACAGGGCGACGGCGGCGCACAGCGCCAGCACGCCATAGGTGGCGCGCCAGCCGATGGCGTCGGAAATCAGCGCCGACAGCGGCACGCCGGCCACCAGCGATACCGACCAGCCGGCGATGACGCGGCCCAGCGTGCGCGCCTCCTGGCCGGGCTGCGCGATCAGCGAGGCCGAGCCGTAGGCGGCGGGCAGGATGACGCCGGCGGCCGTGCCGGCCACGGCCTGGGCCAGCGTCAGCGCCAGCCAGTGCGGCGCGGCGGCCGACAGCAGCAGCGCGGCGATCAGCGCCAGCATGCCGCCCAGCAGTGTGCGGCGGATGCCGATGCGGTCGATGCGCGCGGCCAGGAAGAAGGCGCTGGCGGCGGTGGCGGCGCCATAGGCGGAAATGGCCGTGCTGATGGTGAGCGGGGTGGTCGAGAACGACCGGGCCACGTCGGAAAGAATGGGACTGAGCGCCAGGCCGTTGGATCCCACGACGCTGACGGCGAACATCAGGGCGGGAACGGGGCTGCGGGTGTTGCGATTCTGCATTCTCCGAATTTTATTTGAATAAAATAAGGGTTTACACCGATAATCCTTTATTCCATAAAAGTTTGAACGCCATTCGGCGTAACCCGATTCCGATGTCAGATCTCGACGAGCGCGACCGAAAACTATTAACGCTGCTGGCCGCCGACGCCACGCCCAGCTATGCCGAACTGGGCAAATTGCTGAACCTGTCCGCGCCGGCCGTGCACGAGCGCGTCAAGCGCCTGAAGCGCGATGGCCAGATCAAGGGCATCGCCGCCAGGCTGGACGGCGCGAAGATCGGCCGGCCGCTGCTGGCCTTCGTCCACGTGGACACCAACAACTGGACCATCACCCAGCAGGTGCTGGGCCTGGCCGAGCTGAACGAGGTCGAGGAAATCCACACCATCACGGGCAAGAGCGCCATGCTGCTCAAGGTGCGCGTGAGCGATACGCAGGCGCTGGAGCAGCTGCTGGCGCGCATCCACAAGATCGAGGGCATCACCAACACCACCAGCGACATCGCGCTGACCAGCTATCTGGAGCGCGGTCCGCTGCCGGACGACGCCTGAGCGCTGGCCCGTCAGGGAGCGTGGCGAGCCGGCCCGGGTCGGCCGGCGTGGCGCGGCCCCCGGCCGGTGCGCCGTCAGACGCGGGGGCCCGGCGCCGCGCGCAGGCGCAGCCGCGTGATCTCGGACGGCGCGCCCAGCCGCTTGGGCGGCCCCCAGTAGCCGGTGCCCCGGCTGACGTAGATCCACATCCTGCCGTGCCGGTGCAGCCCGGCCGTATAGGGCTGCTGCAGGCGCACGAAGAAGCCCCAGGGAAAGAACTGCCCGCCATGCGTGTGGCCCGACAGTTGCAGGGTGTAGCCCAGCGGCTCGGCGGCGGCCGCGCTGCGCGGCTGGTGCGCCAGCAGGATGCGTGGCCAGGCATCGGCCGGCGCGCCGGCCAGGGCCGCCGCCGGATTGCTGCGCTGGTGGGGATCGAAGGCGCCGGCGCTGTAGTCGGTGACGCCGGCGATGATCATCGGCAGTCCGGACGGATGGATCAGCGCGTGCTCGTTCATCAGCACCCGCAGCCCCATGCGGCGGAATTCCGCGACCCAGGGCGCGGCGCCCGAATAGTATTCATGGTTGCCCGTCACCAGATACACGCCATGAGGCGCGCGCAGCTGGCCCAGCGGGCTGGCCTGCGCGGCCAGCTGTTCGACGTTGCCGTCGACCACGTCGCCGGTGATGGCGACGAGGTCCGGCGATTCCTGGTTGACCGCGTCCACGATGGCCTGCACGTAGCGCTGCTTGATGGTGGGGCCGACGTGGATGTCGCTGATCTGCACGATGGTGAAGCCGTCCAGGTCGGGCGGCAGGCCGGCGATGGGCACGTCCACCGTGACCACGCGGGCGCGCCGGCGCGCATTGACGAAGCCCACGATGGTGGCGGCCAGCGCCAGCGTCGCCACCCACCAGGCCGAGGCCTGCCGCAGCGCGGTCCAGCCCAATTCCAGGCCCGCCAGGCTGGCCAGCCACAGGATCAGCAGCAGCGCGTCGCGCAGCACGGTGAAGACGAACAGCGACGAGAACAGGCCCATCGTGATCAGCCCGACCCAGGCGATCCGGTCGCCCCAGGGTGGCCGCGCCGAGGACCGGGCCAGCATGCCCAGCGGGATCAGGATGCAGGACAGCGCCAGCGCCAGCACGGCCGCGGCCGCGCTGGGGCCGTGATGCAGTCCGTCGGGAATGAGGCGGGCGCCGACGTAGAGATGGGCCAGCGCGCCCAGCGTGAGAAAGCGCAGGAAAAACGAGGATTGGCGTAGGGACACGGGGCGGCACCGGAGCGCCCGCGAGGCAGGCGCGTAGCAAGGGAATTGCCATTCTATGCCCCGGAGATGTCCGGGGGGCCGTGACGCTCGCGCCAGCGGGTTGCGGCAGGCGCGCGGCGCCTGCGGCCGCGCGCGCCGCCATGGCGGAGTCAGCGCCCTGGCAACTCGTCGCGGCGCAGCAGGCCGGGATGCAGCTCGTCGAGCCGGTTGATGCCGAGCATGGCCATGTTGCGGTCGACTTCGGCGCGCAGCAGGCCGATGGCGTGCGCCACGCCGGCCTCGCCGCCGATGGCGGCCGCGTAATTGAAGGGTCGGCCCACGAACACGCAGCGCGCACCCAGCGCCAGCGCCTTGAGCACGTCGCCGCCCCGGCGCACGCCGCTGTCCAGCATCACCGGCATGTCGCCGGCAGCGTCCAGCACGCCCGGCAGCGCCAGCAGCGGCGGCACCGCGCCGTCGAGCTGGCGGCCGCCATGGTTGGAGACGATGATGCCGTCCACGCCATGCTCGCGCGCCAGGGCCGCGTCGTCCGGATGCAGGATGCCCTTGATGACCAGCGCGCCGGGCCATTGCCGGCGGATGCGGGCCACGTGCTCCCAGCTCAGGTGGTCGCGCGCCGAGAAATCGCGCAGCACGGAGGCCGACAGGATGGGCGCGCCGCGCGTGGCGAAGGAGTTCTCGAAGTGCGGCATGCCATGCGCCAGCAGCGTGCGCAGGAAGGTGCCGGCCAGCCAGCGCGGCCGGGTCAGGCCGTCCCAGGCCAGCCGCAGGCTGGGCTTGAGCGGCGTGGAGAAGCCGGTACGCACATTGTTCTCGCGATTGGCGGACACGGGAATGTCCACGGTCAGCACCAGGGTCTCGTAGCCGGCCTTGCGGGCGCGCTCGACCAGCGCGTCGATGCGGGCCGGATCGCCGGGCAGATAGGCCTGGAACCAGGTGCCGGGCGCGGCCTGGATCACGTCTTCAAGCGGAATCAGCGAGGTGCCGCTGAGGATGGCGGGGATGTTGGACGCACGCGCGGCGCGGGCCTGGACGATGTCGCCGCGATAGGCCGACAGCGCGCTCAGGCCCATGGGCGCGATGCCGAACGGCGCGTCGTAGCGGCGGCCGAACAGGTCGAATTGCTGCGAGCGGGCCGATACGTTCACCAGCACGCGCGGCACGAAGCCGTAGCGCGCGAACGCGTCGCGGTTGGCGCGCAGCGACTGGTTGTCCTCGGCCGCGCCGGCGATGTAGCCGAAGATGGGGCGCGGCAGGCGCCGGCGCGCGGCCTGCTCGAAGTCGTCCAGCGACAGCATGCGCGCCAGGGCGCGGGGCAGGGGAC
>NZ_JCBANH010000125.1:0-15996 GCF_059760925.1 Achromobacter sp. 1011791174 | reverse complement strand
CACCGGCGCGTATACTGGGCGGCGCCGCCGGGCCGCAGGGCCTTGCTGCACTGCAAGGCCGCCCGCCGCCGGCGGCCCCATTCTTCCAAGAAAAACCAAGGACGCCATGCGATCGGGCCCTTCCCGATGTTCCGCCTCTGCCCGCGCCATGCCGCGCGGCGCGCGCGCATGCGCCGGTTCCGCCGCGCGTCCCGCACTCTACAGACCCAGCCATGACCGCTAAGCTCTCAACGATCACCTGCATCGAAGATTTGCGCGTAGTCGCGAAACGCCGCGTGCCGCGCATGTTCTACGACTACGCCGATTCGGGCGCCTGGACCGAGGGCACCTACCGCGCCAACGAGAGCGATTTCCAGAAGATCAAGCTGCGCCAGCGCGTGGCGGTGAACATGGAAGGACGCTCGCTGCGCACCACGCTGGCCGGCCATGACGTGGCCATGCCGCTGGCCATCGCGCCGACCGGCCTGACCGGCATGCAGCACGCCGACGGCGAGATCCTGGCGGCCAAGGCCGCCGCCGAATTCGGCGTGCCCTTCACGCTGTCCACCATGAGCATCTGCTCGCTGGAAGACGTGGCCGCCGCCACCGGCAAGCCGTTCTGGTTCCAGCTGTACGTGATGCGCGACCGCGAATTCGTCGGCAACCTGATCGACCGCGCCAAGGCCGCCGGCTGCTCGGCGCTGGTGCTGACGCTGGACCTGCAGATCCTGGGTCAGCGCCACAAGGACATCAAGAACGGCCTGTCCACCCCGCCCAAGCCCACGCTGCGCAACCTGATCAACCTGGCGACCAAGCCGCGCTGGTGCATGGGCATGCTGGGCACCAAGCGCCGCACCTTCGGCAACATCGTCGGCCACGCCAAGGGCGTGAGCGACCTGTCCTCGCTGTCCTCCTGGACCGCCGAGCAGTTCGACCCGCGCCTGAGCTGGGACGACGTCGAGTGGATCAAGCAGCGCTGGGGCGGCAAGCTCATCCTCAAGGGCATCCTGGACGTCGAGGACGCCCAGCTGGCCGCCAACAGCGGCGCCGACGCGCTCATCGTCAGCAACCACGGCGGCCGCCAGCTCGACGGCGCCATGTCCTCGATCGCGGCGGTGCCGTCCATCGCCGACGCGGTGGGCTCGAAGATCGAAGTCTGGATGGACGGCGGCGTGCGCTCCGGCCAGGACATCCTCAAGGCCGTGGCGCTGGGCGCGCGCGGCGCCATGATCGGCCGCGCCTTCCTCTACGGCCTGGGCGCCTACGGCCAGGACGGCGTGCGCCGCGTGCTGGAGATCCTTTACAAGGAAATGGACACCACCATGGCCCTGTGCGGCCGCCGCTCGATCGTGCCGGGCGACCGCAGCATCCTGCTGCCGGGCACCTATCCGGTCTGAGGCAGGCCGGGCCCGTCTTTCAGTCGTCGCATTCCCGGCAGTATGCTCCAGCTTCCAGGCAGACCCACTCCGGAGTCACGATGATGAGCAAGAAGCAAGGCGGCCCCGTCCGCCTGGGCAAGGCGTTGCGGCTGCTGGCCGGCGCGGCCATGGCCGTCCTGCTCCCGGCAGTCGCCCCGGCCCAGCAGAAGACGCTGTACGTGGGCATGAATGGCGGCGGCATGGCCGAAGCCTATGCGAAGCACGTGTTTCCGGATTTCGAGCGCGCCCAGGGCGTGCGGATCGAAGTGGTGCCGGGCACGTCGGCCGAGGTGCTGGCCCGCGCCCAGGCGCAGAAGGGCAAGCCCGGCATGCACCTGATGTTCCTGGACGACGGCGTCATGGTGCGGGCCGTCGCCGCCGGCCTGTGCCAGCCGCTCAGGGACGATCCTGTGCTGCGCGAGCTGTACCCCACCGCCGTCCGGCGCGACCGCAAGGCGGTGGGCCTGAACGTCGGCATGACCGGGCTGGGCTACAACACCCGCCTGTTCGCCCGGCAGGGCTGGGCGCCGCCCACGTCCTGGATGGACCTGGCCGACCCCCGGTACAAGGGCAAGGTGGTGATGCAGTCCGCCGCCGCCAGCACCTTCGGCCTGCACGCTTTCCTCATGTTCAACCGCATCCAGGGCGGCACCGATGCAGACACCAATCCCGGCTTTCGCGCCTGGCCCGGCTCGGTCGGCGCCAATGTGCGGGAATACCTGCCTGACTCGGCCCGGCTGGGCGAGCTGATCGAGGCCGACGAGGCCGCGCTGTTTCCGCTGTCCCCCACCGCCGTCATGCGCCTGAAACGCATGGGCGTGCCGGTGGAGTATGCCGCGCCCAAGGAGGGCTCCGCGGTGCTGATGGTGGCCGAGTGCGTGGTGGCCCGCAACAGCGAGCCTGAACTGTCGCAGCAACTGGCGCTGTACCTGCTGTCGGTGCAGGCGCAGGTCAAGGCGCTGGAGACGGGCAGCTTGTTTCCGTCGAACAAGAACGTCTCGCCGCCGCCCGACCACGTCGTGTCGTTCAAGCGCTTTCAGGGCTATATGACCAACGCCAAGATCGTGAACTGGGAGCGCATCAACGCCGATCGTCCCGCGTTCAACGCGCGCTGGAACAAGATGATCGTCCGCTAGCGCGCCGGCAATCCTCGCGGCGCTTCCGTGCCGGAGGGCTGCCGCGCTCCGGCGCCTGGGCGTGTGCCGACCGGCACGCGAAAATCGCAAAATCTGCAAATGGGCCGCCGCTACAGTGCGTTCCAAGGAGACCGCATGAAGCCCGAAACCCTGAACCACTATGGCCAGCGCCTGGAACCCGTCCTGCGCTGGCTGGCGAGCCACCCGGACGCCGACCCGGACCTGTACCGGCTGGCGGACCTGGCCTGCCTGTCGCCGTACCACTTCCATCGCGTCTACCGCGCCTTGATGGGAGAAACGGTGAACGCCACCGTGCAGCGCATCCGCATGCACCGCGCGGCGGTGGCGCTGGGACGGTCCGAGGCTTCCTTGCGCGAGGTGGCGCAGCGCGCCGGCTATGAGTCGGACGCGGCGTTCAACCGGGCATTCGGCGCGACCTTCGGCATTTCGCCGGGGCGCTACCGGGCCGCCCGCTCCCGTCCCTTCGACCCACAGGAGCTAGGCATGTACCCCATCAAGATCGAAACCTTTCCCGGCGCCACGCTGGCGGTCCTGTCGCATCGCGGCAGCTACCAGGAGATCTGCCCGCTGTTCTCGCGCGTCTTCATGCTGGCCGCCAGCCGCGGCCTGGCGCGGCCCGAATCGGTCGGCTACGGCGTGTACCTGGATGATCCCGAGCAGGTGCCGGCCAGCGAGCTGCGCGCCAAGGCCGGCATGTCGGTCGCGCCCGACGCCGACCTGGGCGACGAGCTGGAACGCTTCGAGATCCCGCAAGGCCGCTGCGCCATCCTGACCTATACCGGTCCGTACAACGAGATGGACAAGCCCTACAACTGGATGTTCTCGGAATGGCTGCCCGGCAGCGGCGAGGTGCCGGCGGACTTCCCCATGTTCGAGATGTACATGAACGACCCGCGCACCACGCCGCCGGCGCAATTGCAGACCTGCATCTGCATGCCGTTGAAGTAAGGCGGGACGAAGCCGGGCGCATGCCGCGCCGCATGCGCTCAGCGGGCCGGCGTCTGGAAGCTGACCTGCGCGGGACGGCCCGGCAGGTGCAGCGTGGCGGTGGCCGGCGGGGTTTCGGCGATGACTTCCCCGCCGCGCAGCACCATCAGGCGCGTGGCGCGCAGGCGCAGCGCCTCGACCGCGTCGCGCGCCTGCAGCAGCACCAGGTCGGCGCGCTTGCCCACCGCCAGGCCGGTGTCGTCCAGGCCCAGGATGCGGGCCGGGGTCGTGGTCACGGCCTCGAAACAGGCGCGCATGGCGTCCTGGCCCGTCATCTGCGCCACGTGCAGGCCCATGTGCGCGACCTCCAGCATGTCGCCCGAGCCCAGGCTGTACCAGGGATCCATCACGCAGTCGTGGCCGAAGGCCACCGGCACGCCGGCGGCCAGCAGCTCGGGCACGCGCGTCATGCCGCGGCGCTTGGGATAGCTGTCGTGGCGGCCCTGCAGCGTGATGTTGATGAGCGGGTTGGCGATGGCCGACACGCCGGCCTCGCGCATCAGCGGGATCAGCTTGGACACGTAGTAGTTGTCCATCGAGTGCATGGACGTCAGGTGCGAGCCCGTGACGCGGCCCTGCAGGCCCAGGCGCTGCGCATGGTAGGCAAGGGTCTCGATGTGGCGCGACAGCGGATCGTCGCTTTCATCGCAGTGCATGTCCACGCGCAGGCCGCGCTCGGCGGCCAGCTCGCACAGCAGACGCACCGATTCCGCGCCGTCCTGCATGGTGCGCTCGAAATGCGGAATGCCGCCGACCACGTCCACGCCCATGTCCAGCGCGCGCTTGAGGTTGTCCATCGCGCCGGGGGCGCGCAGCACGCCGTCCTGCGGGAAGGCGACCAGCTGCAGGTCCAGGTAGGGCTTGACCCGCTCGCGCACGTGCAGCAGCGCCTCTACCGCCAGCAGGCGCGGATCGCACACGTCCACATGCGAACGGATCGCCAGCAGGCCGCGCGCCACGGCCCAGTCGCAATAGGCCAGCGCGCGCTCGACCAGCGCTTCCTGCGTCAGCAGCGGCTTGAGTTCGCCCCACAGCGCGATGCCTTCGAGCAGCGTGCCCGACTGGTTCACGCGCGGCAGCCCGAAGGACAGCGTCGAGTCCATGTGGAAGTGCGCGTCCACGAAAGGCGGCGACACCAGCTGGCCGGCCGCGTCGATGGTGCGCGCGGCCTCGGCCTTGAGCGCCGGCTCCAGCGCCGCGATGCGGCCCTGGGCGATGCCGATGTCGATGTCCTGGCGGCCGTCGGGCAGCGTGCAGCGTTTGATGATCAGGTCGAGCATGGTGGTTCCTCGCGGAAGATGTCAGTGGTTCATGGCGCTGCGTTTACCGTCGTCGCATGAACGAAGCGTCGCCCCATCGGGGTCGCACGGAGCCGGCTCTGCCGGTCCGTCGCGACGCCCCCTGGGGGGAAGCGCGCAGCGCTTCGGGGGGGGGCCTACACCCCTTTTAGCGTTCGCCCTTGCGGTAGGGTTTCATCAAGGCCTGCGGGTACGCGGCGCGGCGCGCCATCACCACCAGGGCCAGGATGGAAAGCAGGTACGGCAGCATCAGGTATACCTGATACGGCAGCTCGGGCAGACCCGGCAGCGCAGCCCCGCCCTGCTGCAGGCGCAGCTGCAGCGCGTCGAAGAAGGCGAAGATCAGCGCGCCCAGCAGCGCCTTGCCGGGACGCCACGACGCGAACACCACCAGCGCCACGCAGATCCAGCCACGACCGTTGACCATGTTGAAGAAGAAGGCGTTGAAGGCGGCCAGCGTCAGGAAGCTGCCGGCCACGCCCATCAGCGCCGAGCCGGCGACGATGGCGCCGATGCGCAGGCGGGTGACCGACAGGCCCTGGCCCTCGGCGGCGGCGGGATTCTCGCCCACCATGCGCACGGCCAGACCCACTGGCGTGCGGTTCAGCACCCAGGCCAGC
This sequence comes from Achromobacter sp. 1011791174, assembly GCF_059760925.1. Lineage (NCBI taxonomy): Bacteria > Pseudomonadati > Pseudomonadota > Betaproteobacteria > Burkholderiales > Alcaligenaceae > Achromobacter > Achromobacter sp. 1011791174. The sequence goes on along the minus strand of NZ_JCBANH010000125.1, from coordinate 10,537 downwards.
AGCGGCACCGCCGCCAGCGCCAGCAGCGTCATGGGCGTCTGGCCGGCCAGCACCGGGCCGATCACGGGTATGCCGGCCAGGAACTTCATCTCGGCGAAGGGCGTGATCGTGGGCGGCGTGTTCACGCTGGGGAAGGTGACGCGGTAGGCGAAGTAGCTCAGGCTGGTGGCCAGCAGCGTCACGCCCAGCCCCGACACGTGCTGCGACAGGCCCAGCGGCACGGTCAGCACGGCATGCAGCAGGCCGAACACGGCGCCGGCCAGCGCCGCCGCCAGCACGCCGACATACAGCGGCGCGCCCAGGTAGACCACCAGCCAGCCGGTGAAGGCGCCGGCGGCCATGATGCCCTCGATGCCCAGGTTCAGCACGCCGGCGCGCTCGCACAGCAGCACGCCCAGCGTGCCCAGGATGAGCGGCGTGGCCAGGCGCAGCACCGCGACCCAGAACGCCGAAGAACTCAGCAGATCCATCCATTCCATGATTCAGCCCCGATTGCGGCGCAGGCGGTATTGCGCGAACAGCGTCGCCACCAGCATGGCCAGCAGCGAGGTGGCGACGATGACGTCGGCGATGTAGTTGGGCACGGCGATGGCGCGGCTCATGCTGTCGGCGCCGACCAGCATGCCGGCGACGAACACGCTGGCCAGGATCACGCCCAGCGGATGCAGGCCGGCCAGCATGGCGACCACCACGCCCGTGTAGCCGTAGCCCGGCGACATGTCCAGCGTGACGTAGCCGGTGCGGCCCGCCACCTCGATGGCGCCGGCCAGCCCGGCCAGCGCGCCCGACAGCATCGCGGTGCCCAGCATCACGCGGCTGACCGGCAGCCCCAGGAAGCGCGAGGCGTGCGCGTTGGCGCCGACCGCGCGCATCTGGAAGCCGAACACCGTGTAGCGGTTCAGCAGCCACAGGCCCAGCGCCAGGCCGGCCGCCCACAACAGGCCGGTGTGGGCGCGGGTGCGCTCGATCAGCTTGCCCAGCTCCAGGTCGCCGTTCAGCGCCACCGACTGCGGCCAGCCCATGGCCATGGGATCCTTCATGGGACCGTCCAGCATCATGGAGACGAACAGCAGCACGATGAAGTTGCCCAGCAGCGTGGTCACCACCTCGTCCACGCCCAGCCGCGTCTTGAGCAGCGCCGGAATCAGCAGCAGCAGCGCGCCGGCCAGCGCGGCGGCCAGCATCATTCCGGCGAACAGCATGGGCACGGGCAGGTCGAAGCCGGCGCCGTCGTGCAGGCCGCCCACGGCCACGGCCGCCAGCGCGCCCAGGTACAGCTGGCCCTCGGCGCCGATGTTGTAGAAGCGCGCGCGGAAGGCCACCGCGCAGGCCAGGCCGGTCAGCATCAGCGGCGTGGCGCGGGTCAGGGTCTCGGACAGCGCGAAGCGCGAGCCGAAGGCGCCCTCGAACAGCAGCGCATAGGTGCGCCCGACGGGCGCGCCGGCCCAGGCCACCAGCAGCGCGCAGACCGCCAGGGTGAAGAGGATGGCCGCGACGGGAGCCAGCGCCAGCGCGAGGCGGCTGGGCTCGGGGCGGCGTTCCAGGAGTAGTTTCATGCGTATGTTTGCTCGGTGATGGGTGGGAAGCGCGCGCCGGGGCGTGACCGGCCCTAGGCGCGCGTTCCCGTCATGGCCAGGCCCACGCTGGCCGGCGTCCATTGCGCGACCGGCTTGACGTCGACCAGCTTGCCGCCGCACAGCACGGCGATGCGGTCGGCCAGCGCGAAGATCTCTTCCAGGTCCTCGGACACCAGCAGCACGCCGGCGCCGCGCCGGCGGGCCGCCAGCAGCTGCTCGCGCACATAGGCCACGGCGCCGATGTCCAGGCCCCAGGTGGGCTGGTCGGCCACGATGAAGTCCGGCTCGCGGGCCAGCGTGCGGCCCAGGATCAGCTTTTGCATATTGCCGCCGGACAGGCTGCGGGTGCGTACGTCCAGCGAGGCGGCGCGCACGTCGAACTGCCTGGCCAGCGCCTGCGCGTAGGCGCGGCCGGCGCGCGCGCGGATCATGCCCCAGCGCGCGAAGCGCGGGTCGTTCAGGTCTTCGACGATGGCGTTTTCCCAGAGCGGGCTGTCGCCGATCATGCCTTCGCCGTGGCGATCTTCCGGGATGCGGCCGACGCGCGCGGCGGTCCAGCCGGCGGGCGTGCGGGGCGCGGGGGCGCGCTCCGGTCCCAGCCGGATCGCGCCGTCGCTGGGCTGGCGCAGGCCGGTCAGCACCGACACCAGCGCCTGCTGGCCGTTGCCGGCCACGCCGGCGATGGCCACGATCTCGTGCCGGTGCACGGTCAGATCCAGGCTGTCCAGGCGCGTGGCGCCGTCGCGGTCGCGCACCGTCACCTGCGACAGCGCGATCACCGGCGCCGCTTGCTCGGCGGCGGCCACGGCCTCGGCGTGCGGCATGGCGACCTTGCGGCCCACCATCAGTTCGGCGAGTTCGGCCGGCGTGGTGGCGGCGGTTTCGCGCTCGGCCACCAGCCTGCCCTGGCGCAGCACGGCCACGCGCCGCGACACCGCCATGACTTCGTCCAGCTTGTGCGAAATGAAGATGACGGCCAGGCCCTCGTCCACGAAACCGCGCAGCGTGGCGAACAGGCCGTCGACTTCCTGCGGCGTCAGCACGGCGGTGGGCTCGTCCAGGATCAGGACGCGCGCGCCGCGATACAGCGCCTTCAGGATTTCAACGCGCTGCTTCTCGCCCACCGACAGCGTGCCGACGCGCGCGTCGGGATCCACGCCCAGGCCGAAGCGCTGGCCCAGCTCGACCAGCTTGCGGCGGGCCTGGCGCCGCCCGGAAGCCAGCTTCCACAGCGATTCCGTGCCCACCATGATGTTGTCCAGCACGGTCAGGTTGTCGGCCAGCGTGAAGTGCTGGTGCACCATGCCGACCCCCGCGGCCAGCGCCGCGTCGGGCCGGCCTGGCGGCAACGGCTGGCCGAAGACCTCGATGGCGCCGGCGTCGGCCACGTAGTGGCCGAACAGGATCGACACCAGCGTGGACTTGCCGGCGCCGTTCTCGCCCAGCAGGGCCAGCACCTCGCCCTGTCCGAGCGTGAGCGAGATGTCGTCGTTGGCCGTCAGGCTGCCGAAGCGCTTGGTGATCCCCGTCAGTCGCAGGGCGAGCGGCGCCGGGCTCATCGCGCGGAGGACTTGGGTTCTTTGTCGTTGACCTTGACGCTGAAGCTGCCGTCCAGGATGGCCTTCTGTTTGGCTTCCACCTTGGCGATCAGGTCGGCCGGGATCTTGCCGGCGAAGGTGCCCAGCGGCGCCAGCGACGAGCCCTTGTGCTTCATCAGCGAGTACTGGCCGTAGTCGTCGGCCTTGAAGGCGCCGGCCTTGACCTGCTTGAGCGCCGCGTCGATGGTCGGCTCCATGCTCCACAGGGCCGAGGCCACCACGGTCTCGGGGTACTGCGGCTGGGTGTCGATCACGTTGCCGATGGCCAGCTTGCCGCGTTCCTTGGCGGCGTCCGACACGCCGAAGCGCTCGGCGTAGAGCACGTCGGTGCCTTTGTCGATCATGGCGAAGGCGGCTTCCTTGGCCTTCGGGGGATCGAACCAGGAGCCGATGAAGGTGACGGTGAACTCGGCCTTGGGGTTGATCTCGCGCGCGCCTTCGATGAAGGCCTGCATCAGGCGGTTCACTTCGGGAATGGGGTAGCCGCCCACCAGGCCGATCTTGCCGGTCTGGCTCATGCCGGCCGCGATCATGCCGGTCAGGTAGGCCGGCTCCTGGATGTAGTTGTCGAACACCGCGAAGTTGGGCTGCTGCGGCTTGCCCGAGGAACCCATCAGGAAGGCGGTCTGCGGATAGTCCTTGGCGACCTTGCGCGCGGCGGCCTCGACCGCGAAGGCCTCGCCCACCACCAGCTTGTTGCCCTGCTCGGCATACTGGCGCATGACGCGCTCGTAGTCGGCGTTGGTGACGTTCTCGGAGAACGCGTAGTCGATCTCGCCGCGGTCGCGGGCGGCGGTCAGCGCCTTGTGGATGCGCGAGACCCACTGCTGCTCGACCGGCACCGTGTAGATGGCGGCGACCTTGACCTTTTCGGGCGCCTGGGCCTGGACCGTGCCGGCCAGCATCAGCGCGCCGGCGGCGGCGGCCAGCTTGAGCAGGCCGCGGCGGGCGGACGAGGGGAATAGGGAGTTCATGCGTGGGGCTCCTTCGCGGTGATGGACGGGAATGGGGAAAGGACGCGATCGCCGCGCGCGCGGCCCCTCGCCGCCCGATGGCTGCGGCCGCCGGCGGACGAGCCGGGGCGAGCGGGCGGATGCGTGGTGTTGGGATCGGTCATCGGATGGGGCGCAGGCAGGCGCGCCCATCCGAACGGTCGGGTTCGCGGCCTGCCATGGCGAAGCAATTTGTATGCCATGCGGCGTTCCCGCGGCAAGTCGGGGAAACCTGATGGCCGGGCAGGATTATAGGCACGCCGGCGGGGATTGTCGGCACCATCGTGGTGCGGCTTTGCAGGTGGTGGACGGCGGCGCGCTCAAATCCTGGCGCGCCGCGCAATGCAGTGTTCCACCGGCCCGGGCTGGCAAGGCCGCCCGGGCCGCCTAAAATTCCGGCGCGGGCGCGCGCGTCTGGCGCCGCCCCGCTGTGCCGGACCGGGCCCGCCCCTCGCGGGACGGCCAGTCCCTGAACCCGGCCGCGCGCCGCGCGGCCCGTCGGAAGACACGATGCAAGACATACAGTTGCTGCTGGAGCAGTACGGCGCCTGGTTGGTGTTCGGGAACGTCCTGATCGAACAGGCCGGCCTGCCCGTGCCCGCCTATCCCATGCTGATCGCCGCCGGCGCGCTGGCCGGCACGGCCGGCTGGCTGGCGCCGTGGATCGCGGCCACGCTGGCCTGCCTGCTGGCCGACAGCCTCTGGTACCTGGCGGGCCGGCGCTACGGTTCGCGCCTGCTTGGCGTGGTCTGCAAGCTGTCGCTGTCGCAGGATTCCTGCATCCGCCAGACGCAGCGGCTGTACCTGCGCGTCGGCGTGCGCGCGCTGCTGGTGTGCAAGTTCCTGCCGGGCGCGGGCGCGCTGTCCACCGTCATGGCCGGCCTGACGGGCACCGGCTTGCGCCGTTTCCTGCTGTACGACCTGGTCGGCGCGATGATCTGGGCCGGCTCGGCGCTGCTGCTGGGCGGCCTGTTCCATGGCGTGGTCAACGACGTGCTGGACCTGCTGGCGAACTATGGCGCCATGGGCCTGGGCTTGCTGGCCGCGCTGCTGGCGCTGTACATCGTCGTGCGCGCGCTGCGCCGCTGGGTGCTGGTGCGCAAGCTGCGCGTCATCCCGAGGCTGTCGGTCGACGAGCTGATGCGCTGGCGTCAGGACGGCCGCCAGGCGCTGGTGTTCGACGTGCGGCCCGAGGCCCAGCGCGACGCCCAGCGCATTCCCGGCGCCATCGCGGTGGACCTGCGCGCGCCGCTGCCGCCGCTGGAGGCGGACGCGCAGGACGCCGACATCGTGGTCTATTGCGCCTGCCCCAACGAGGTCTCGGCCGCGATGCTGGCCCGGCGGCTGCGCGCCGCCGGCTATCGCCGCACCTGGGCGCTGCGCGGCGGCTACGAGGCCTGGGCGCGCCACGCGCAGCCCTGAACGCCAGCCCGTGATTCCGGTCCGTGATTCCGGTTCGTGGCTTTGGCCCGTGGCTTCGGTCCGGCCGCGGCCGCGCGCATAATGTCCGCGTTCGCCCGCAAGACTTGCGGGCTGCCAGACAGGAGACAGACATGCGCTTGTTGTTCTTGGGCGCCGGCGGCACCGGCGGCTACTTTGGCGGACGCGCGGCCCAGGCCGGCGCGGACGTGACCTTCCTGGTGCGCGAGCCGCGCGCGGCGCGCCTGCGCGCCGAAGGGTTGCGCATCCGCAGCCCGCTGGGCGACGCCGTGGTGCGGCCCAAGCTCGCCACCAGCCAGACGCTGGACGGCGCCTACGACGTGGTGGTGCTGAGCTGCAAGGCCTATGACCTGGCCAGCGCCATCGAGGCGATCCGCCCCGCCGTGGGGCCGGACACGGCGGTGCTGCCCATCATGAACGGCGTGCTGCAATACGAGGTGCTGGACCGCGAGTTCGAGGCGCGGCGCGTGTTGGGCGGGCTGTGCCAGATCAACGCCACCCTGGGGCCGGACGGCGAGGTCGTGCACCTGGGCAAGTTCGCCAGCATCGTGTTCGGCGAACGCGCCGGCCCGGCACGCAGCGCCCGCTGCGAGGCGCTGGCGCAGGCCTTGGCTGGCGGCGAATTCAGCAGTCGCCTGAGCGACAACATCCACCAGGACGTGTGGGAAAAGTACGTATTCCTGACCACGCTGGCGGCCGGCACCTGCCTGATGCGCGGGCCGGTGGGCCGGATCGCCGCCACCGACGACGGCGCCGACATCCTGCGCGCCCTGCTGCGCGAATCGCAGGCCGTGGCGGCCGCGTCCGGGCATGCGGTGCGGCCCGAGGCCGACGCCTCGGTGCTGAAGATCCTGACCGACACCAGCCAGCCCATGACCGCGTCCATGTTCCGCGACCTGAGCCAGGGCTTGCCGGTCGAGGCCGACCACATCGTCGGCGACATGGTGCGCCGCGCCGCCACGTTGGGCGTGGACGCGACCTATCTGCGCGTGGCCTACGCGCATCTGCAGGTCTATCAGGCGCAGCGCGCGGCGGGCTGACGCGGCCGTGGCGGCGCCGCTGTTCAAGCGCCGCCGCCCGGCGCACACTGTAGCCATGCGCCGCGCGCGGTTCGCGGCGCGGGCCGGCGGCGCATTCGCCGGCATTGGTGCGCGGATTGCAAAGAACTCGTCCGTTCCGGTGGGTTTTTCCCATCGATTCGACCGAATAGCATGGTGTTGCCTGAACCGCGGCGGGGCTTACGGACAGTCCGCAAGGCAAGCGCGCCCGGTTCCTACTGACAGGAGCAAGACCATGAAAATCGCATTGATCGGCATCACCGGCCGCGTGGGTTCGCGCGTTGCCGACGAATTGCTCAAGCGCGGCCACCAGGTGACCGGCATCGCCCGCAACCTGGGCGACGTCAATCCCCAGCCCGGCCTGACCGTCAAGCAGGGCGACGCCACCGATCCGCAGGGCCTGACCGCGCTGCTGGCCGGCCACGACGCCGTGGTCAGCGCCTCGCGCTTCGTCTCGTCCGATGCCAAGCCGCTGATCGCAGCGGTGAAGGACGCCGGCGTGCCGCGCCTGCTGGTGGTCGGCGGCGCGGGCAGCCTGCAGGTGGCGCCCGGCAAGATGCTGATCGACACCCCCGAGTTTCCCGACGCCTACAAGCCCGAGGCCCGCGCCGGCGTGGTGTTCCTGGACGCGCTGCGCCAGGAGAAGGTGCTGAACTGGACCTTCCTGTCGCCGTCCGCGCTGTTCGAGCCGGGCGAGCGCACCGGCAAGTTCCGCCTGGGCGATGACGTGCTGCTGGCGGACGACGAGGGCAAGAGCTGGATCTCGATGGAAGACTACGCCATCGCGTTGGCCGACGAGATCGAGACGCCCCGGCATACACGCCGCCGTTTCACCGTCGGATACTGATCCGTTCCGTCCGGGTAGCCCGCCCGGAACGGAGCCGGCCCGCCCAATGGCGGGCCATTGTCGTTTTGACGCCCGATTTTCTCGGGCGCTGGCGGGAAATGGGCCGGGACGCCGTCTTTTATTTGTAAACTGGCGAACCGCCAGCCGGTGTCCTGACTTGAGTCGTTTCGTATGCGTATCCCCTTGAAATCCTTGGCTTTCTGTACGCTGCTGGTCGCCGGCGGACTGGCGCTGTCGCCCGCGTCCGCCGCGCCGCAGTCCAACAAGGAGATCGCGGTGGCCTTTTTCCGCATGATGTTCCTGGACCGCGACGTCGACGAGGCGGTGCGTCTGTACGTGGGCGACAAGTACGTGCAGCACAATCCCTACATGCCCGACGGCGTCGGTCCCACGCAGGATTACTTCCCGGCGTATTTCGAGCAGCATCCGCAGGCCGTCGTCGAGATCAAGCGCGTGATCGCCGAGGGCGAGCTGGTCATGATCCACAACCTGTGGAAGGACACGCCCGAAGACCGCGGCCAGGCCGTGGTGGACATCTTCCGCCTGGAAAACGGCAAGATCGTCGAGCACTGGGACGTGAGCCAGGACATTCCCGAAAACCCCGCCAACAAGAACGGCATGTTCTAGGCGCAGGCGCGTCCCGAGCTGCCGGCGTTCCAAGCGAGTCCAGCGTGTCCCCTGCGCCCGATATCCAGCCCGTCGAGCTGTCCCGTTCCTACCTGCTGCTGAACCACGGCCCCACGGTGCTGGTCACCAGCGCCCACGGCCGTCGGCGCAACGTCATGGCGGCGGCCTGGGCCATGCCGCTGGACTTCAACCCCGCCCGCATGCTGGTGGTGGTGGACAAGAACACCCATACGCGCACGCTGATCGACGCTTCCGGCGAATTCGCGCTGTGCATTCCGTCGCGCGAGCAGGCGCGGGCCACGCTGAAGGTCGGCACGGATTCCGGCCGCGACGAGGATAAGTTCCAGGCCAGCGGCCTGTCCACCTTCCCCGCCAGCAAGATCGGCGCGCCGCTGGTCGCGGGCTGCCTGGGCTGGCTGGAATGCAAGGTGCTGCCCGAGCCGCACAACCAGCAGGCCTACGATCTGTTCATCGGCGAGGTCGTGGCCGCCTGGGCCGCGCCCGATGTGTTCTCGGGCAATCGATGGCATTTCCCTTCCGAGGGCCGCCGCTCGATCCATTACCTGGCCGGCGGTTCGTTCTTCGCCACCGGCGAGGGCTTTTCCGTGTCCGAACCGGAGCCGTCATGAGCGGCGCGCGGCCCGGCGTCTATCTGGCCGGTTTCGACGTGTTCCTGCCGGACGCGGCGGCGCATGGCGAGCGGCTCAAGGCGCTGGCCGCCCGACACGGTTTTGACGGCCTGTTCCCGCTGGACAACCAGACGCCGCCCGGCCTGGCCGGCGCGGCGCTGGCGCAGTGGATCTACCGCGCCAATGTGGCCATGATCCAGCGCGCGGATCTGGTCATGGCCAACCTGAATCCGTTCCGTGGCGCCGAGCCCGACTCGGGCACGGCCTTCGAGGTGGGCTACGCCATCGCCTGCGGCAAGCCGGTATGGGCGTACACCGAGCAGGCGGATTCGCTGATCGCGCAGGTGGCGGTCGGCACGGCGGACACGCCCGCCCGCGCCATCGATGCGCTGGGATACACGGTCGAGGACTTTGGCCTGAATCTCAACCTGATGCTGGCCTGCAGCGCCCGCGTGGTGATTGGCGATGCCGCCGACTGCCTGGCGCGGATGGCGGCCGAGCGCGCGGGACGGCCCGAGGGCTGAACGGTCCGCGCGTCCGCATTTGCGTTGGCGTTGGCGTTGGCGATTGCGTATGCGTGGGTCCGGTCTGGCCGGACCGTGCGAGGCGGCCTCGCTATGTGCGTCGTTGGGTCAAAAAGCGGCGCAGCCGGCTCAACCCTTCTTCCAGGCGTTCAGGGCTGGTGGCATGGCACCAGCGCAGCCATGCCGACGCTTCCGGACCAAAGGCCGCGCCGGGGGCCAGGCCCAGGCCGGTCTGTTCCACCAGTTGTCGTGCGAGCAGCGTGGAGTCGGCGGCGTCCGCCATCCGGAAGAACACATACATGGCGCCGCCGGCATCGGGCGCTTCGATGCCGGGCAAGCCGCGCAGCGCGTCGGTCAGCAGCGTGCGGGTTCGCGCCAGTTGCGCGCGCAGCGCCGCCACCGTGGCCTCGCCGTGTTCCAGGGCCGCCGTCGCCGCCCGCTGCACGGGATCGAAGACGCAGGAACTGTTGTATTCGATCAGCTTGGCCAGATCGTCCGTCAGTGACGCGGGCACGACCATCCAGCCGACGCGCCATCCGGTCATGGACCAGGCCTTGGAGAAACTGTTGACCGAGATGACGCGGTCATCGGGCGCGCAGTGCCTGAGGAAGGACGGCGCTGACGCCAGCGCGGGGTCGTAGAGCAGGCGTTCGTAGACGTCGTCGCAGAGAATCCAGATGCCATGCCGGCGGCAATGCCGCAGGATGGGCGCGATGTCCTCGGCCTCGATGGTCCAGCCCGTGGGGTTGTTGGGCGAGTTGAGCAGCAGCAGGCGCGTGTCGGGTGTGAGCGCCTGCTGCAGCCCGGGCACGTCCAGCGTCCATCGGCCGTCCGTCACCGACAGCGGGTAGCGCTGGATGCGGGCGCCCAGGATGCGGGGAATCTCGGTCAGGTTGGGCCATAGCGGGGTGACGGCGACGACGCGGTCGCCCGGCTCGAGCAGCAGCTGCGCGGCCAGCATGATGCCCGATACCCCTGATCCGCTGACGGCGATGCGTTCCGTGCCGATATCCACGCCGTGCAGCGCGCTCAGGTAGCGGGACAAGGCGTGGCGCAGATAGGGCCGGCCCAGGTTCTCGCCATAGCGGGTTTCGCCCCGCGCCAGCGACAGGCTGGCGGCCTCGCGGATGACGCCCACGGTCGGGCTGTCGGATTCGCCGAACCAGAAGGGCAGCACGTCGGCGCGGTGCATCGCCGCGTTCGCCAGCTGCCGGATCGGCGAGGCCGTCAGCGCCCGCACCGTGG
>NZ_JCBANH010000124.1:0-16054 GCF_059760925.1 Achromobacter sp. 1011791174 | reverse complement strand
CCCCCGCCCGTCGCCGCATGCACTCAATCGGGCATGCGCAACCTGTCCAGCCGCAACCGCCCGCGCCCGTCGCTCAACCGCCGCATGGCGCCGTAGGCAGCGCCCATGGCCGCCATGCCGCTGGCCCCGCACAGCAGGAACATCAGCAGGATCTGATACTTGGCCGCCTCGACCGGATCCATGCCGGCGATGATCTGGCCCGTCATGATGCCGGGCAGCGTAATGATGCCCGCCGCCGACATCTGGTTGATGCTGGGCAGGATGCCGCGTCGCACCGACTCGCGCAGCACCGTGGCGAAGGCCAGCCGGGGCGGCGCGCCCAGCGAGATGCGCGCCTCGATCGCCAGCTTTTCGCGCGACGCGCCGGCCAGCATGCCGTCCAGCGCCAGGCTGGCGGCATTGAGCACGCTGCCCAGCACGATGCCGACCAGCGCGATCACGTAGCGCGGGTCATACCAGGGATCCGGCCGCAGCGCCGTGTTGAGAATGAAGAGCGCCGTCACCAGCGTGGTGGCGCCAACCGCCGCCGCCCCGACCCAGCCGTTGCCGTGCCCGGCCAGCCGCGCCTTGGGCCGCGCCGCGACCTCGCGCGCGGCCAGGCCCATCATCGCCGCAGCCACCAGCGCGGTGAGCCAGGGCGCGGCATGCGCGAACACCAGCTTCAGGATGTGGCCCACCAGCAGCAGCTGGACCACCGTGCGCGCCGCCGCCCACAGCGTCTGGCGTTGCATGCCCAGGCGCAGCGCGAAGGAAATGGCCGCGCACAGCAGCACCAGACAGGAAGCGACCAACAGGTCCGTGGCTTGCAGCCGTATCACGTCCATAGCGTCTCCAGCTTGCCCTGCCGCATCCGCCACGCGCGCCGGCACAGGCGTCGCGCCTGTTCCTCGCTGTGCGTCACCAGCAACGCCGCGCCGCCTTCGTCCAGATAGCGGCGGACCTCGGTCTCGACCCGCGCGGTGGCGTCCGGATCCAGGGCCGCCGTGGGTTCGTCCAGCAGCAGCGCGCGCGGCCGTTTCACCAAGGCGCGCGCCAGGCCCAGGCGCTGGCGTTCGCCGGTGGACAGCTCGCGCACCAGCGCCTGCATTTTTTCGGGCGCCAGCCCCAGCCGCTCCACCAGCCCGACGGCGGCGGCAGCGTCGTCAAAGTGCGCGGCCACGCGCTCTTCCCACCAGCCGGCCTCCGCCTGGCAGTAGATGACCTGGCGGCGCCATTCGTATCCCGCCATGCCCGAACGCGGCGCGCCGTCGAGTTCGACTTCGCCCTCGCCCGGGTCCAGGTCGGCGACCTGACGCAGCAGCAAGGACTTGCCCGAGCCCGACGGCCCCATCACCGCCGCGCACTCGCCGGGCGTCAGCGCCAGATCGACGGCGGCCAGCCTGGCGCTGCGCACCGCCTTGAGCGCCAGTCGCGGCCGCATGTCAGCCATGCGCGCGGCCCTCGTCCCCCGCCGCGCCGGCGACGGTGTGGATGCGCGCCGCGCGCGGCTTGATATGCCTGGATTCCATCCTGATTCCCTTTCGTCCCGCCGTTGCGCCAGCGGCGCGCAGCCGCGCCACGGAACAGTTCGCGGGCATTGTCCCACACGCGCCGGGGCGCAGGCCACGCCCCTATGCCGACCGCCACCCTGCATATGCCGGGCGCTCGCAAGCCGGCGCGGCGCGTGTCAGCACAAACCCGTATTTGCTAGAGTTGCGTCATTGCAAATGAAAATCACACCCATGTGCATTACAAGATATTGCAATTCCGGCAAAGGCAGTCCCCCGCTGATCGCGCGCGCCCTCCGGCAGGTCTACCTGTGCCGGCCCATCCCGCCCGATTGACCCCGGTCCCGGGCGCTTCCCTTCCCCGTGCCGAACGCAGCGCACGCGCAACGCAGACTCAGCAAAGGCGACTCCAATCATGAATCGAGAAATCTATGACTTCGTGGCTATCGGCCTAGGCCCCTTCAACCTCAGCCTGGCCTGCCTGTCCGCGCCGCTGCCCGGCGTGCGCGCGCTGTTCCTGGAGAAAAAGCCCGGCTTCGACTGGCATCCGGGCATGCTGATCGAGGCCTCGACGCTGCAGAACCCCTTCCTGGCGGACCTGGTCAGCCTGGCCGATCCGCGCAGCGAGTACAGCTACCTGAACTACTGCAAGCAGACCGGCCGCATCTATTCGTACTACATGCGCGAGAACCACTATCTGAGCCGCGCCGAGTACAACCGCTATTGCCAATGGGTGGTGGCCCGCCTGCCCAATCTGCGCTTCAACAGCGAAGTACAGGGCGTGCTGCACGATCCGGACAGCAACACCTACCTGGTCACCGGCCAGCACGCCGCCACCGGCGAGCGCTTCATGGTCCGCTGCCGCAAGCTGGTGCTGGGCCTGGGGTCGCAGCCGTCCCTGCCCGCCTGCTGCGACCGCCGCGCCGCGCCCTATATCCATAGCGCCGACTACCTGCGCAACAAGGCGCAGCTGCAGCAGCGCGACGCCATCACCATCGTGGGCAGCGGCCAGAGCGCGGCCGAGGTCTTTCACGACCTGCTGCGCGACAGCGCCGGACACGACTACAGCCTGGCCTGGATCACGCGCTCGCCGCGCTTTTTCCAGATGGAGAACACCAAGCTCACGCTGGAACTGATCTCGCCCGACTACACCGAGTATTTCTACGATCTGCCCGAAGCGCGCCGCCGCCAGATCCTGGCGCAGCAGAGCAGCCTGTACAAAGGCATCAACGCCTCGCTCATCAACCAGATCTACGACCTGCTGGACGAGAAGATCCACGACGGCGACCGGCGCTACACCCTGCTCACCAATTCCGAGCTGCGCGCCTGCCGCTACGACCGCGCGCAAGCGCGCTATCACCTGGAATTCCAGCACGTCGACTACGCCCAGCCCTTCAGCCACGTCACCGACGGCCTGGTGCTGGCCACCGGCTACGCGCACAGCATCCCCGCGTGCATCAACCCCATCCACGACCGCATCGCCTGGAACGAGGACGGCAGCTACCGGATCGGCCGCAACTACGCCATCGACCACGACGGCGGCGAGATCTACGTGCAGAACACCGGCCTGCTCAGCCATGGCGTCACCAACCCGGACCTGGGCTTCTGCTGCCACCGCAACTCGCTGATCCTGCGCGAGCTGACCGGCGTGGAGCACTACCCGGTCGAGGCCCACACCGCGCTGCAGGAGTTCCGCCCGCCCGCCAGCGGCGTGCTGGCGCATCGCCAGGACCGGCGCGCCGCCGGCAAGCGCCTGCATGCCGCCGCGACCGAGCTGATGCCCATGATGGACGGCCATCGCGCCGCCACCGTATGAATCGCGAGGGAACCACGATGATGACCATGATGGCCACCTTCCTGGGCGAGATCGACCGCCACGCCCGCGAATGCTACGACGAGGGCGCCGGCCTGACGCTGCGCCCGCTGGACCCCGAGGCCGACGCGCCGCTGCTGCAGCGCTGGTTCGCGATGGACTACGCGCGCTTCTGGTCCATGCAGGACCACAGCGTGTCGCAGGTGCGCGACTTCTACGCCGCGCTGTGCGGCAGTGGCCATGCCCAGGCCTGGCTCGGCTCGCACCAGGGCCGCCCCGCCTTCCTGGTCGAGTGCTACGACCCCGCCCACGACCAAATTGGCGAGCACTACCCCGTGCGTCCGGGCGACATCGGCATGCACATCTTCATCGGTCCGCCCACGCAACGCATTCCGGGCTTCAGCCGCGACGTCTTCGCCTTGGTCATGCGCTTCCTGTTCGACCGGCTCAACGCCGCCCGCGTGGTGGTCGAGCCGGACGCCAACAACGCCAAGATCCATGCGCTGAACCTGGCCATGGGTTTCGTCTACGCCGGGCAGGCCCGGTTCCGCGAGAAAACCGCCAGCCTCGCCTTCTGCACCCGCGCCCAATTCGAGCAGGCCCAACTTCAGGAGTCCACCCTATGAGCCACCCCGCCACGCAACATCCGTCCCAGGTCGCCAGCCACCTTGAACCCGAGGTCTGGGCCAAGGTCAACCGCCTGCTGGTGCGCAAGGCCATCTCGGAATACGCGCATGAATGGCTGCTGGAGCCCGAGCGCCTGGGCCCGTCCGACAGGCCCGGCTTCGACCGTTACCGCCTGGCGCTGGCCGAAGGCGCCGAGTATCGCTTCGACGCGCAGATCATGGCCATGCGCCACTGGCGCATCCCGCCCGAATCCATCACCAAGACCGTGGCCGGCGCGCCCGCGCCGCTGGACGCGCTGCAATTCGTGATCGAGGTGCGCGACCGCCTGGCCCTGCCCGCCGACCGCCTGCCCATCTACCTGGACGAGATCACCAGCACGCTGCACGGCAGCGCCTACAAGCATGGCCGCGCCGCCCTGGGCGCCGCCGAGCTGGCGCTGGCCGACTACCAGACCATCGAGACCTCGATGATCGAGGGCCACCCCAGCTTCGTCGCCAACAACGGCCGCCTGGGCTTCGACGCCGAGGACTATCACGCCTACGCCCCCGAGGCCGCCGCGCCGATCCGCGTGATGTGGCTGGCGGTGCACAAGGACAACGCGCACTTCGCCTGCCTGTCCGACATGGACTACGACAGCCTGCTGCGCGAGGAGCTGGGCCAGGAGACCGTGGCCGCCTTCACCGCGCGGCTGCGCGACCAGAACCTGGACCCGGCCGACTACTACTTCATGCCCTCGCATCCGTGGCAGTGGTTCAACAAGCTGTCGCTAGCCTTCGCCCCCTATGTCGCCAACCGCAAGATCGTGTGCCTGGGCGAAGGCGCGGACCAGTACCTGGCGCAGCAGTCGATCCGCACCTTCTTCAACATCAGCCAGCCCGCCAGGCGCTATGTGAAGACCTCGCTGTCGATCCTGAACATGGGCTTCATGCGCGGCCTGTCGCCGTACTACATGTCCGGCACGCCGGCCATCAACGAGTACATCCACGGCCTGATCGCGTCCGACCCCTGGCTGCGCGCGAACGGCTTTTCCATCCTGCGCGAGGCGGCCTCGCTGGGCTTTCGCAACTACTACTACGAAGCCGCCATCCCGGTGGACACGCCGTACAAGAAGATGTTCTCGGCGCTGTGGCGCGACAACCCGCTGAACCTGATCGCGCCGGGCCAGCGCCTGATGACCATGGCCGCGCTGCTGCACGTCGATCCGCAGGGCCGCGCGCTGCTGCCCGAGCTGGTGCGCGCCTCGGGCCTGCCGGTGGACGCCTGGCTGCGCCGCTACGTCGACGCTTACCTGACGCCGCTGGTGCATTGCTTCTACGCCCATGACCTCGTGTTCATGCCGCATGGCGAGAACGTCATCCTGGTGGTGCAGGACCATGTGCCGGTGCGCGCCTTCATGAAGGACATCGCGGAGGAATCGTCGATCCTGAATCCTGACGCCGCGCTGCCCGAGAACGCCCGCCGGCTGGCCGCCGACGTGCCCGAGGAATACAAGCTGCTGACCATCTTCGTGGATGTGTTCGAAGGCTACTTCCGCCACCTGAGCCACATCCTGGCCGAGACCGGCCTGATGCACGAGGACGCCTTCTGGGAACTGGTGGCCGGCCGCGTCGCGGCCTACCAGGAAGCGCATCCGCAGCGGCTGGCCAAGTACCGCCAGTACGACCTGTACGCGCCGGACATGATCCATTCGTGCCTGAACCGCCTGCAGCTGGCCAACAACCTGCAGATGGTCAACCTGGCCGATCCCATCGGCAGCTTCCAGATGGCCCCCAATCTGGTCAATCCGATCGCGCGCTTTCGCCCGCGCTGGCTGGATCAGGCCGAGGCGGACGCCGTCCGCGCCGCCGCGTGAGGAGGCCCCGGTGAGCCGCGAGCTGGATGAACTGCTGGCGCTGACCGCCACCCTCGTGCCGGGCCTGGAAGGCCGGGTCGAGGACCCGGTCGAGGAGCGATTCGAAAGCGGGTTCCGGAGTCCGGCGCAACGCGCGGCGGACCGCCGGGCGGCTGCCCCGGACGGCGGCCCGCCCGCGTCCGGCATCCGCCCGGGCGCGGACAACGCCGCCGCCATCCGCGACCTGCGCGACTGGTGGCTGGAGCGCCATCCCGAGGCCGGCCCGCACTATCTGGCGCTGCGCTGCTGGGGCCTGCTGATCTGGCAGCCCGTCTACCTGGGCATGATCGCCGCGCACCGCAGCGCCATCGCGCCCGACCTGGGCCGGCTCGACCAGCCGGTCGTCAACGGCTTCATCTGCGGCTACAGCATCGGCCGCCACGACCCGCTGCGCGGCTGCCTGCGGCAGCGCATGGACGCCATCGCCGCCCAGCTGCGGCAGATCTGCGCCGCGTTCTACCGCGAGCTGACCCAGGTCTTGAGCCTGAATCCCCGCGCCGCCGCCTGCATGCAGGCCGATTGCGTGCTGTCGGCCCTGCTGGCCGCGCGCAGCGGCGAGCCCGCCGCCGCCAATGCCTGGGCCCGCGAGACCGCGGCCGACTGGCTGGCGCGGCTGGGCATCGCCGGCCGCAGCGGCTACCTGGCCTATCAGCGCGACGGCCTGCCGGTCATCGCCGTGGACCGCCAGGTCTGCTGCCATCACTTCCGCAGGCGCGACGGCGACTATTGCAGCACCTGCCCCAAACTGGATACCGCCGAGCGCATCGCGCGCTTGGACGCCGAAAGCGCCGTGCCCGCCTGAGCCGGCCGCGCCCAGGCCCTAGGAGTCGCATCATGACGGACATCGCCAGCCTGGCGCATGTGCAGCAGGCGCTCAGCCCGCTGCACGTGCGCGCCTATTTCGACGAAGAGCTGTTCGCCCGCGAGCAGGAAACCATATTCAAGCAATCCGCCATCTACGTCGGCCACGAGAAAGGCGTGCCCGAGCCCGGCGACTGGCGCCGCCTGCCGCACGAGGAAGGCGGCCGCGTGCTGGTGCGCAACCCCGGCGGCGTGGAGCTGATCTCCAACGTCTGCCGCCACCGCCAGGCCCTGATCCTGGGCGGCCAGACTGGCGCCGTGACCGGGCCGGGCAATCCCGCCGGCAACCTGACCGCCACCGGCGGCAACATCGTCTGCCCGCTGCACCGCTGGACTTACGACAACCGAGGCCAGATCCTGGGCGCGCCGCAGTTCCCCAGCACGCCCTGCCTGAACCTGCCGCGCTTCCCGCTGAAATCCTGCCACGGCCTGCTGTTCGAGGGGCCGCGCGATCCGCTGGCCGACCTGGGCCGGCTGTTCAGCCGGCCGGAGTTCGACTTCAGCGACTACGTGCTGGACCATGTGGAAGTCCATCAATGCAACTACAACTGGAAGACCTTCATCGAGGTCTACCTGGAGGACTACCACGTCGGCCCCTTCCATCCCGGCCTGGGCCGCTTCGTGACCTGCGAGGACCTGTCCTGGGAATTCGCCGAACAATACAGCCTGCAGCGCGTCGGCGTGCACGACTCGCTGGAGAAGCCCGGCTCCGACGTATACCGCGACTGGCACGACACGCTGATGCGCTATCGCGGCGGCTCGGCGCCGGACTACGGCGCGATCTGGGTGACCTACTTCCCCACCCACATGATCGAGCTGTATCCGCACGTGCTGGTGCTGTCCACGCTCTATCCCAAGAGCCCGCAGGAAACCATCAACATCGCCGAGTTCTATTACCCCGAGGAAATCGCGCTGTTCGAGCGCGAGTTCGTCGAGGCCCAGCGCGCCGCCTATATGGAAACCGCCGTCGAGGACGACGAGATCGGCGAACGCATGGACGCCGGCCGGCTCGCCCTGCTGCGCCGGGGCGTGTCCGAGAGCGGCCCGTACCAGTCGCCGATGGAGGACGGCATGCTGCATTTCCATGAGTGGTACCGGCGCGTCATGGGCGAGCGCATCGGCAATTGCGCGGCCTGATCCGCCCCCGATCCAGGCGCGCCAGGACGCCGGGAAGCCCATGCGCAGCGAATGACCGTCACAATTACTAAATAGGAATATGTGCTATTCTCATTCGCTTATGCCGCCCAGGCGTCACGCGTCGAGGCGGAATCAACCTGCAGCGCGGATGACGACCTTGACCTCACCCTCTTCCCCCACGGCCAGGTTCACCGTCGCGGATTTCAACCGCATGGGTGGCCCGGCCGGCTTCAGCTACCGCCTGCCCAAGCTGGGCACGCCGCGCGCCGACCACGACGCCCTTTGCATCGCCGAGGGCCGCGTCGAGGAACACCAGATCCGGCCCGGCGTCACGCTGGTCGTGTCCGACCTGCAGGTGCACCATCACTACGAAGCCACGTCCTTCATGACGCCGCGCTTCTCCGCCATCATCATGCTGCAGGGCCAGGCGCGCGCGCAGCTCGACCGCCAAAACGACGTACCGCTGGTCGCCCATAGTGGCATCAGCGCCTTGTATGGCGACAGCGCATGCATGACCGGCATCCATCCGGCCGGCCAGCGCCTGCGCAGCGTCAACCTGTCCTTGTCCGAGCCCGAGGCCGCCGGCGACGAGCGCGCCAGCGAGATGATCTGGAAGGCGCTGCGCTCGCCGGCCGGCCTGCGGCTGCGGCGCTGGCAGGTGCAGAACCATCTGCTGCTGGCCATCGAGCACCTGCTGGACTGCGGCTGGGACCACCCGCTGCGCAACCTGCTGCGCGAGGGCGTGGGCGCCCAGCTGCTGGCGCATGCGCTGGCCTCGCTGGACCAGGCGCCGCCGGCCGATCAGAGCCTGTCGCAGCGCGACCGGCAACTGCTGGAACGCGTGCGCGAACGGCTGCACGATGCGCCCGGCGAGGACCACACGCTGGAGGCGCTGGCCAAACTGGCCTGCATGAGTCCCAGCACGCTGCGCGCCAAATTCCAGGCCGCCTACCGGCAATCGGTGTTCAGCTGGCTGCGCGAGCGGCGGCTGGAAGTGGCCCGCCAGCATCTGGCCCAGGGCTGGAGCGTGCAGCAGGCCGCGCATTTCGTCGGCTATCGCCACGCCACCAACTTCGCCACGGCCTTCCGCGAGCGCTACGGCGTGGCCCCCAGCGAACTGAACTGAATCGGCGCGCGGACGCGATGGCGGCCTCTTCCCCATCCCCGCCGTCCGTATTCCCGCGCTTTGCCGTCCGCTTCCGGCGGCAGCCATTGCTCCGCCGGCATTGCGCATTCCCGGCGCCGGCCCGGCTGGGCCACCATGATGCGACGCCGCCCAATCCGGGCGGCCCTTGCCATGGAAGCGCCCGTGTCCCGCCCCGTTCCCCTGCCTGCCTTCCCGGTCATGGTGCTCATGCTGGGCCTGCTGTCCTGCGTCGCGCCCGCGACCATCGACGCCTACCTGCCTGCGTTCGGCGCGCTGGGCCGGGAATTCGGCGTGCCGCAGGACACCGTGCAGCTGACGCTCGGCGTCTATATGTTCTGCTATGCGGCCATGCTGCTGCTGCATGGCACGCTGTCCGACTCGCTGGGCCGGCGCCGCGTGGTGCTGACGGCCCTGGTCTGCTACGTGGCCGGCGCGCTGCTGGCCGCCGCCGCGCCGGACTTCGGCTGGCTGCTGGCGGCGCGCGCGTTGCAGGGCCTGTCGGCCGGCGCCGGCATCGTGGTGGGCCAGGCCATCGTGCGCGACTGCTACGAGGGCGCGGTGGCGCGCCGCGCCATGTCCTACCTGATCCTGGTGTTCAACCTGTCGCCGGCGCTGGCGCCCATCGTCGGCGGCTACCTGGCCGCGCACCAGGGCTGGCGCGCCGTGTTCCTGCTGCTGGCGGTACTGGCCACGGCCGCGCTAGCGCTGTGCGCGCTGCGCCTGCCCGAGACCCTGGCTCCGGAACAGCGCCAGCCCTTGTCCTGGCGCGGCCTGGCCCGGAACTACGGCCGGGTGCTGGGCGACGCGCGCTTCGTGTCGCTGGGGCTGGCCTTCAGCCTGGTCTTCGCCGCCCAGGGCTTCCTGATCGGCGCCGCGCCCGACTTCATCACCAACGTGCTGGGCTTGCAGGAAACCGACTTCGCCTACCTGTTCGTGCCGCTGGTGATCGGCGCCATGCTGGGCGCGCTGTTCGCCGCGCGCAAGGCCGGCAGCTGGAGCGACGCGCGCGTCACCGCGCTGGCCTATCTGCTGATGGGCGGCAGCTGCCTGGCCAACCTGGCCTATGTGGCGGCGGCGGGCCGGCCCGCGCTGCCCTGGGCCGTGATCCTGCCCGGCGTCTTCACCTGCGGGCTGGCCATGTCGGTGCCCGCCATGACCTTGCGCATCCTGGCGCGGGTGCCGCGGCTGTCCGGCACCGCCGCCTCGGTGCTGGGCTTCATGCAGATGCTGACCTTCTCGCTGGTCAGCGGCTGGTGCGTGCCGCTGGTCTATGGCCAGCCGCTGCGGCTGGCGCTGGCCATGCTGGCCTGCGTGGCGGCCAGCGCGCTGGGCTGGGCCTGGCTGCACCGCAAGCCGCGGCCGCTGGCCGAGGCCGAGCCGGGCTGAGCGGCCGATCCCTGTCCGCACGCTCGCGCGCGGCGCTATTCCGCGCGACGCCATCCCTTTACTGCTTCGCGCCCGTTCTGGCGGAATCCCGGCGGCGTTTGCCATATGGATCGCGTCATCAGGCATACATCAGCCCATACGTAAAAATCAATAATTCTCATTACCAGATTTTTCCGTTTCGCTCGTTGCCTATTTCGCCGGAGTTCGTTGCCATGTCGTCCGCTTTGCCCACGCCCGCCGCGCCGCCGCGCCGGGCGCGCCCCTTGACCCACGCAATTCAGACGGCCTTGCTCTGCTCTGCCCTTGCCCACCAGAACGCCAGCGCCCAGGTCGCCGCCGAGACCCAATCCGCGCCGGGCGGCGTGGCCCAGATGCCTGCCGTGACCGTGACAGGCGCCAGCCTGGGTGGCACCACCGAAGGCACGAATTCCTACACCACCGAATCCATGAGCACCGCCACGGGCCTCACGCTGGCGCCGCGCGAAACGCCGCAATCGGTCAGCGTGGTGACACGCCAGCAGATCGAGGACCAGGGCCTGCGCGACACCGGCGCGATCCTCGCGTCGGCGCCCGGCATCTCGGTAACGCGCAGCGACAGCAACCGCTATTCGTTCTCGGCGCGCGGTTTTTCCATCGACAACTTCCAGTTCGACGGCCTGTCCACGCCCATCCTGAGCCTGTGGAACTACGGCACCACCGACATCGACGCGGCGATCTACGACCGCGTGGAAGTCGTGCGCGGCGCGACCGGCCTGATGAACGGCTCCGGCAATCCGTCCGCCGCCGTCAACTTCGTGCGCAAGCGTCCGCTGCGCGACTTCGCCGCCTCGGCCAGCGTCGGCGCCGGCAGCTGGGACAAGATCCGTGGCGAGGCCGACCTGTCAGTGCCCCTGACCGAGAACGGCAAGATCCGCTCGCGCGTGGTGGCCGCCTACAGCCAGGGCAACAGCAACGTGACCTTCCTGGATGCGCGCAGCCGCACGTTCTATGGCGTGGTCAGCGCCGACCTGACGCCCGACACCGTGCTGACCGCCAGCGTGGAATACCAGCGCAACATCAGCCACGGTTTCGGCAGCGGCTTTCCCCTGTTCTACAGCGACGGCTCGCGCACCGACTTCAACCGTTCGGTCGCCAACAATACGCCCTGGGCGCGCCAGGACACGGAATCCACCACCTATTTCGTCGACCTGACCCACCGCTTCGCCAATGACTGGAAGCTGCGCGCGGCCTATAGCCACAGCGACGGCAAGTACCGCATGAAGCAACTGTTCCGGGGCGGCTACCCGGACCGCGCGACCGGCCTGGGCATGACCAGCAACTTCGCCAACTACGACGGCCGGCGCGACCGCGACGACATCCACCTGTCGCTGAACGCCCCGTTCACGCTGTTCGGCCTGCGCCACGAGATCGGCGCCGGCTGGATGAGCATTGACGACCAAAGCGACATTCAGCAATACGCCATGGTCGGCCCCAAGCCCGCCGTCGGCAGCTATTTCAACTGGCGCCAGGACCATATCGCGGAACCGACATGGTCGGACAGGAAAACGACGGCCGATGACCTGCGCACCAAGCAGACCGGCGCCTACATCGTGGGCCGTTTCGCCCTGGCCGAGCCGCTGCACCTGATCGCGGGCGGCCGATGGAGCGACTGGAAGACCACCCAGAACTACTTCGGCTCGCGCCGCGAATACAAGGTCAACAACCAGTTCACGCCCTATGCCGGCCTGATCTACGACATCAACAAGACCTACACGGCCTACGCCAGCTACACCGAGATCTTCCAGCCGCAAAACGCGCGCGACACGTCCGGCTCGATCCTGCCGCCCATCGACGGCAAGAGCTACGAGGTCGGCCTGAAAGCCGCCTATCTGGAAGGCAGGCTGAATGCGTCCGCTGCGCTATTCCAGACCCGGCAGAACAACCTGGCTCAGACGATCCCCGGCTCCAGCGTGCCCGGCTTCCCCAATATGCAGGCCTCGCGCGCCGTATCCGGCGCCAAGGTCGAGGGCATTGACCTGGAGGCCAGCGGCCAGCTCGCGCCGGGCTGGAACCTCAGCGCCAGCTACACCCACTTCACCGCCAGGGACGCCGACGGCAAGCCCATCAACACCAGCCATCCGCGCAGCCTGTTCAAGCTCTACACCACCTATCGCCTGCCGGGCGACCTGCACCGGCTCACCGTGGGCGGCGGCGTGGACTGGCAGAGCCGCATGTACCAATCCGCCGCCAGCCCGCGCGGCAACGTGGACGTGGAACAAGGCAGCTACGCGCTGGTCAACCTGATGGCCAGATTCGATTTCAGCAAGCAGGTGTCCGCCACCCTGAACGTGAACAACCTGTTCGACCGCAAGTACTACGACCAGATCGGCTTCTACAGCCAGGGTTGGTGGGGCGCGCCACGCAACGTCATGCTGACGCTGCGCGCGCAATATTGATCGAGGGAGCGGCAAGGCAGGATGCGTTTTTCTTTCCCAGCATGGAGGCAGGCGCTGCGACGAGGCGCGGCGGCCTGCCTGTGCGCGCTCGCGCTGGCCGGCTGCGACCGGCCGGCCGGCGGTGCGACCGACACCTCTGAAGTGCCGGCGGCCACATCCGCCGCTCCCGCCCCGGATCCCGCCGCCGCTTTCCCGGTGACGCTGCAAGGCGCGCTCGGCACGGCCATCATCAAGGCCCCGCCCAGGCGCGTCGTCACGATCGGCCTTGGCGCCGATGATCTGGCCGTGTCGCTCGGCATCGTGCCGGTAGGCGTCAGCCGCGCCGACTGGGGCGGCGATGCCCGGCACTACTGGCCCTGGGTGCGCGCCGCCATCGAGGCTCGCGGCGCGCCGCTGCCGGCCCTGATCACCGAATACCCGGAACTGGACGTGGAACAGATCATCGCCTTGCAGCCCGACGTGGTGCTGGCGCCGTTCTCCGGCATGAGCGCCCAGGCCTACGCGCAGCTGTCGCGCTTCGTGCCCGTGGTCGCCTATCCGGAGCATCCCTTCCTGACGCCGGTGGACACGCAGATCGACCTGACCGCCGCCGCGCTGGGCAAGCGCGCCGAGGCCGATGCGCTCAAGGCCCGCATCGCACACTCGCTGCAGCGCGTCGCGCGCGACAACCCGGAACTGGCCGGCAAGACCTTCGCCTACGTGCGCGCCGACCTGGGCTCGGGCAATTTCGCCGCCTATGTCGCGGGCGATCCGCGCGTGGACACGATCAGCGCCATGGGCCTGACGCTGGCCCCGTCGGTGCGCAAGCTGCGCGCCAGCGCCGGCCACTTCGCGCACTACCTGGGCTTCGAGCATGCCGACCGGCTGGCCGACGTCGACATCCTGGTGTCCTGGTTCTACAACGACGCCGAGCGCGACAAGACGGCGGCCATGCCGCTCTATGCCGCCATTCCGGCCGTCCGGCGCGGATCCTACGTGGCCTTGAGCGATCCGTCGCTGGTCATGGCGTCCTCGTCCGGCGCGCCGCTGGCGGTGGACTGGATGCTGGACCGGCTCGCGCCGCAACTGGCCGCCGCCGCACTGCGCGCCCGCCCCGGCAAGCACGCGAGTCCATGATGCACCGGCATGCGAAGGTCACGTTCGCGATGCACCGGGCTGACTCGCGGCAGGCCGGCATCTCGCGCAAGGCCGCCCCATGACGGCACGCGCGCGCTGGGGCGCGCTGGGCCTGTGCGCCCTGCTGCTGGCCGCCTGTACGCTGGGCAGCCTCTGGCTGGGTTCCAAAGACCTCGCGCCCGCCGACGTATGGCGCGCGCTGACCCGGCCCGACGACAGCTACGCGGCGCTGGTGGTCGCCTCGCGCGTGCCGCGCACATTGCTCGCCTTCCTGACCGGCTCGGCGCTGGCCGTGGCCGGCGCGCTGATCCAGACGCTGACCCGCAATCCGCTGGCCGACCCCGGCCTGCTGGGCGTGAACGCCGGCGCGGCCGCGTCCATCGTCACGCTGGCGCTGGTCACGGGCGGCCTGCCGGCCCATCCGTTCTGGGCCGCGTTGCCCGGCGCGCTGGCGGCCTCGGCCGCCGTGTACTGGCTGGGCGCGGGCGGACGCGGATTGATGCCGGTGCGCCTGATCCTGGCCGGCGCCGCCCTCAACGCCGTGCTGTACGCCTATGTGCAGGCCGTCGCCCTGTTGCGCAGCGACATCTTCGACGTCTACCGTTTCTGGGCCGTGGGCTCGCTGGCCGGCCATTCCCTGGCCGCCGCCGGCGTCGCCGCGCCCTATGTCGCCGCCGGCCTGCTGCTGGCCCTGGCGCTGGCGCGGCCGCTGAACCTGCTGGCGCTGGGCGGCGGCATGGCGCGCGCCCTGGGCCTGTCGGCCGGCCGCCACCGGCTGGCCGGCCTGCTGTGCATGGCGGTGCTGGCCGCCGCCGCCACCGCGGCCTGCGGCCCGATCGCCTTCGTCGGGCTGGCCGTGCCGCACCTGGCGCGCCGGCTCGCCGGCCCCGACCTGCGCTGGCAGCTGGCGTTCTGCCTGCTGCTTGGCCCGGTCCTGATGCTGGCCGCCGACATCCTGGCGCGGCTGCTGCGCGCGCCGGCCGAGCTGCTGACCGGCGTGGTCGTGGCCTTCATCGGCGCGCCCTTCCTGCTGGCCGCGCTACGCCGCGACCAGAGGGAGGCTCGATGAGCATGCCTCCCGCCCACGACGCCTGCGGCGCAATGCGCGCGCGTCCCGTCCACGCCGCGCCGATCCTGCGCGCCGGCCGCTGGCTGGCCGTACCGATGCCGCCGCGCGCACTGGCCTATGGCGCGGCGCTGATCCTGTTGATGCTGCTGTCGGTCGCGCTGGCGCTGACGCTGGGCGCGCAAGGCCTGTCCTGGCGTGAACTGCCCACGGTGCTGGCCGGCGGCGGCACGCCGGTGCAGCAGTGGCTGGCCTACACCCTGCGGCTGCCGCGCGCGCTGGCCGCGCTGGGCGCGGGCGCGGCGCTGGGCCTGTCGGGCGCGTTGTTCCAAAGCGTGACCCGCAATCCGCTCGGCAGCCCGGACGTGATCGGCCTGACCGCCGGCGCCTCGGCCGGCGCCGTGGCCACCGCCATGGTGTGGCCGGGCCTGCTGCCGGTGGCCTGGGGCGCGGCCGCCGGCGCGCTGCTGGCCATGGCCGCCGTCTGGTTCGGCTCGGGCGCCGGCTTCGCCGCGCCGCAGCGCATGGTCGTGGCCGGCATCGCCGTGGGCGCGCTGGCGCTGGCCTTCGTGCAATACGCGCTGTCCAACCTGCGCCGCGAGCAGGCCCACCTGGCTGCCACCTGGCTGAACGGCAACCTGGCCGGCAAGACCTGGAGCGACGCGCTGCTGATCGCGCTGGCCTGCGCCGTGCTGCTGCCGCTGGCGATGGCCCTGGCCGCGCGCCTGCGGCTACTGGAGATGGGCGACGAACTGGCCCACGCGCTGGGCGCGCGGCCCCGGCGCACGCGCGGCGCGGCCACGCTGATCGCGGTACTGGCCGCCGCCGCCGCCGTCAGCGTCGCCGGCCCGGTGGCCTTCGTCGCGCTGGCCGCGCCGCAGATCGCCCGGCGCTGCGTGCGCGCCAGCGGCCCCTTGCCGCTGGCCTCCGCGCTGACCGGCGCGGCGCTGCTGGCCGGCGCCGACCTGCTGGCCCGCCACGCCGGCGCGTCCGGCCTGCCGGTGGGCGTGCTGACCGCCGGCATCAGCGGCGTCTACCTGGCCTTCCTGCTGCTCATGGAATGGAAGAAAAACGCATGACCCCCGCCC